>DAHXPE010000493.1 GCA_027364495.1 Candidatus Heimdallarchaeota archaeon
TTAGAAGTTCTGGACTTTTTTTGATGTAACATTTGTAAAATTTCTTTTAAAATTTCATCTAAAGTTTGAACTCTATCTATCCCTAATAATTCGTTAATTCGTTTCTGGTTTTGTTCCCAAATAGGCAATGCCTGTCGTAATCGATCCCTACCTAAATCAGTTAAAGTAACACGCTTAACACGTTTATCTTCATCTTCTACAAGGCTAATTAAATTTTCTTTTTCTAATTGACGAATATTTCTGGTTGCTGTGGTCTGGTCCATATCCAAAATTTGAGCAATTTCTGAAATATTCAATTCTTTATCTATTGCTAGTATGGCTAAAGCTCCTAATTGAGTAGACAAAATACCTGTTTCTTTTAAAAAAGCATTTAATTGATTGGTTAATTGACGGACAACTTTTCTCATGAGAAACCAAGAACAAGAATTGATAAATTCTTGTGACTTAAGTTCAATATAGTCCTGATTATCCATTTTTTCATTAAAACTCATAACAAAATTAGTAAGAAGGACGTGAATTTAAAATTATTGGATTTAGTTTTTGTTATTTTTGAATGGAAAATTCTTGGTCTTTATTTTTCAAAAACCCCATTAAAAACTTCTATATTTTTATTCTCTAGGTTTTTCACAACATTATTGGCTTTTATTTCAAAATCATCACCACTAACGAGTTGCAATCCTAAAGGATTAGCTGGCCCTGATTTTGAGTTCTTAATCGCCGATTTAAACCAATTGAGGCTTTCATGAGTAACGTTTTCTGTAGTTATTTGCTTAAATCCAATTTTTTGCACTATCTTAAGTAATTCATCAATTGAAATAAGATGATTGATTGTTGTATTTGCAGCCCAAGGTACTGGAAAGTAAAAAGATGTTCCTGGTCCTTTACAAATTTCATATAAAGCTATTTTTCCAGAAGGTCTGAGCACTCTTGAAGCATCTGAGAATAATTTTACTTTATCTTTTATATTCATGCTCATATGTTGCATCCAAACGATGTCAAATGTATTGTTTTCAAAAGGTATCTCTAACGCATTACCGAGAAAAAATTTTGTTTTATCATCCATATGTAATAATTCAGATAATATTTTTGCAGTCTGGTAAAATTCACTAACCAATTCAATACCAAAAACTTCTGCTTGATATTCAGAGGCTAATGTTCTTGCTGGTCCACCAATACCACAGCCAATATCCAATACCTTCATCCCTGGCTTTATAGGTATCAAGTTTGCTAATGTTCTGGTTGCCTGTCTTCCTTGAATATGAAATTCATCAAAAGTACTAAAATCATCTCTTGTATAATTTTCAGAATCTAATTTAACTTTTTTAAGTGTATTTAATATTTTTTCTGGAAGATTTTGTATTGTATAATGTTTATTCACTTCTGATTCTAATTCTAATGCCACTTTTAGCTACCTCAAATATATTATACATTCAAATATTACATGTATATACATATAAAGTTTTCCATGGTAAAAAAAAAGCGAACAAACAGAAAATATAAGCTAGTGATTATCAAATAAAATTTGGTGATTAGAGTATAATTATAGGTTTGTTTGACTCAAATATAAAATGTGCAAACTTTTAAATAAGAAAGTGAGGAATAAGAATGAAAAGGTTACTAGCTCTTTTGGTGCATTGATGTCCGAAACAAAAAAATTAATGGATGAGATCATTTCAAGCGTTAAAAGTGATCTCGAAAAAGCATTTGAAAATGCAATTGCTACTGAAAGTTTTACTGAGTTAGAAACCCAAATTGCAGAGTTTGGCATTACCATATTTGCAATCATTGATGTTTCTGGACAACCTTTACTCATTAAACCTTATGCAACATCTTCCGATGAAAATAAAACAAATAATGAGACCCTTTTTGCCGGTTTTATAGCTGCACTATCAAATTTTGCTAATGCAGAATTTTCTGGTAAAATTCAAGATTTTGCTATCAATAATCAGAGAATTTTCTTTAAATTTGTTGATCGGGTTATTTTCATTGCAGGTGTAAAGGAGGTTAATATTTCTAATTTAAAAATACAGGATTTTTACGTTTTTAGCGAACAAATATTTGAATTAACAGTCTCAAAATTTCTTCCCGAATATGAACTTAAAAGAAAAGATTTTGTTGGTCTTTATCCTTGGCTTGATACATTTAGCCAGCGTATAGATGAATATTTGATTACATCATTGCAGGCTATAAATATTCAATTTTAGAAGGAAGGTCTTAAAATCAGAATTCTTTTCCATATATTGGGATTGCTGCTCCAGTAATATCAGTTGCTTTGTCAGATATTAAAAACTCAATAAGATTAGCAATTGAACTTGGTTTGACCCATAAATTAAAGTTTTTATTTGGCATCATTTTTCTATTGGAATCAGTATCAATGGTACTGGGAAGTATGCAGTTAACTCTGATATTTTTATCAATTAATTCTTTTGCTAACGTTTGGGTTAATTTTATTGTTGCACTTTTTGATGCCCCATAAAATCCTGAACCGGGTGAAGCTTCAAGAGCTCCACGTGAACCTATAGTAATAATTACTCCACTTTGCTGTTTAATCATCTCAGGAACTGCAAATTTTGATAATAAAAATAGGCTCTTTGCATTTAAAGTAAACAATGTATCCCACATCTGGTTATCAGATAGATAAACAGGTTTACCTCCCATATAAGTACCAGCAGTATGTATAACTGTATCAATTCCATGGAATTTTTCAATGGCTTTAGAAAAAATGTCTTTTAATGAATCTTCGGAAGTCACATCCCCCGTTAAGACTATATACTGGTTCTTAGGATAGGAAACGGATTCCAAAAATTGAACGGTTGTGTCAATTTTACGAGCAATGAGAACCAGATTATCTTGGTGGGGTATCAACATTTCTAAAACAGCTGAACCAAGTGCACCTGAAACTCCGGTCAATAATATCGTTCTTTTTGTCATAGTAATCAGCTTACTTAAGTACTGAAAAGGATGAAATAGTCAAATTCTTAAAAAGATTCAGTAATGACTAATATTGGAAAATCATTTCTAAACAGAACCAAAAATTGCAAATAAAAAAAATAAATTATATGCTAACTATGATATAAAATTATAAAATTGTTGAGTAATGTCAATTTCCCTGTTTATAATTAGCCTTTTTTTTTTCGTTTATTTAATGTGTAAACATTAGGATTGTCCAAATTTGACCGATTTTTTGTTTTCAATTGAAGAAGTATCTGCTAAAATTAAAAACACAACTATTTTAGCCGATTTAAATTGTAAAATACCAGCGAGACAAATCACAACCGTCATAGGTTCTTCAGGAGCTGGTAAAAGTACATTACTACGCACATTAGTTAGACTTTTAGATTTTTCTGGCGAAATTCTTTATCTAGGTAAGTCAATTAAGGACGTGTCGATCCGAGAACTTCGAAGAAATATCTGCTATGTTCCTCAGGTAGCAGAAATGTTTCCCGGTACCGTTGAGGACAATATTCTTTGGGCGAGATTGTTGTGGAAACTTCCAGTATCAAAGGATTATATTTCTGAGTTATTGCAGAGTGTTGATTTAGATCCTGCATTAGCATTTAAAGACGGGAAAGACTTATCAGTAGGTCAAAAACAGCGTATCTGTTTTGCAAGATCTTTGGCTTTAGAACCTCAAGTACTACTATTGGATGAGCCTGATAGTGCACTGGACGCCATTTCAAAGGAAGCTTTCGAACAACTGATTCAAAAATTACGAAAAAAAAATACTAATCTTTCCATAATCATGGTAACACACAATTTACAGCAAGCAAGACGATTAGGTGACTATGTTATTTTATTAGATAAGGGAAAATTAGTTTCTCAAGGGGTTTCAAAGAAAATTTTCTCAGATAATGGTTCCTTATCAGAGTCGGATCTCCTAAAGAAACTTCTTAATAACGTTGAGGAGGCCAATTAAAATGATTGCATTATCTTCTCAAGTAACAGATGGCATTGTAAGGTTTCTTCTAAGCCTAATATTATTTTCATGTATTCTTATTCTCGCTTTTTGGCAAAAATTAAAGATAAATAAAGTACTTCTAGTTTCAGCTATTAGAGGATTTATTCAATTACTTTTTTTAGCATCAATTATTGCGCTTGTATTTAGTTTAAAGAATTTTGTTTTTTTATTTATTTTGCTTTTTATAATGGTTATCTTTGGCGCACATGCTGCTGCTGGTCGTGTGTCAGAAATTCCAGATGTTTTTAAATTATTGTTAGTATCTCTTTCAGTTGGAATATTTTCTGTTATGATATCAACATTGATTATTGGAGTATTACCTATGAAAGCTGAATTTTTTATTCCTATTGGTGGTATGGTGACAGGAAATTCAATGAATATCGCATATCTTACATTAAATAGAATAACTGGTGAATTAAAAAACCGTCAAGGACAACTTGAAGCAGCATTGTGTTTAGGAGCTTCTCCAACACAGGCGCTGGACCACCTGGAAGTTTTACCAATAGCACTGAGAACAGGAATTACACCTTCTGTGAATACCTTAAAAACGCTTGGATTAGTAACAATACCAGGTTTAATGAGTGGAATGATAATTGGAGGATTTGATCCTGTTGCTGCAGCTTTTTACCAAGTTTTTATATTTTTCTTAATAATTTTAGGTGGTTTAATATCAGCTGTTATAGCATCATATCTTTCTGTTAATCATTTATTTATTAACCAAGATGAACGTTTAATCACGCTTTGATTCATAGTTAAATCAATTTGTTTTTCATAAAATGTATATTTTTTAGGTTTTTATAAAATAATATTAATGTAAAGACATTTTTAACTTTTAAAAAAAGATTTTAATTTGTCCTATATTCAAAAAAACGGATTTACTATATTATCTATCATAGGGTTCATATCCTTGCATTTATTATTTTAAATTTACTCATTTTACCACACATATAGATGATGAAACATGACTGAATCTCCTGTTGTTGAAGAAACTCTGGATGAACAAATCGTTGCCAAGGATAGGGATTGGGGTATAATTGCGGCTATTTTTATCGGAGCCTTTTTTGCAATCATTTCTTTTTTAGCTACTATTTCAGGATTGAAATACACTGTTCCTTTTTTATTTATAACTATATCTGAAATTTTACTTTTTATTGCTGGTTTGACATTTTGGAGAGATAGAAAAATACTAGGTACAGATTTAGAGAATTCTCTATTAAAAAAAAGATATTATATGTTTATTGCAAGTCTGGTTCTTTATTTTGTTGGTATTTTTATTTGGATTTTTCTTTATAACTCTGATGCACTTATTGAAGTAACCTATATTACAGTCATACCTTTTTTACTCATAACCATTAAATATTTTAACGTTTTTTTTGAAGGTTCTAATGAAAAGAACTCTGCTAATGAAGAAAATGAGTTATTAAAGAAAAAAAGTTCAAGCATTACTAAATACAAACAAATGTTTGTAATCCCCTTAATTATCAATATTATTGGTGCGATATCCTTTTTCGTTTTCCCATGGTTTAGTACAACAGCCAATGTTTTAAATTATAATGCTTATTACAATTGTCCTAATTTTCCAAATTGTGATCCAACACAATTCACTACTCAAAGCACGGAATATTATAATTTTCAGAATGTTGGTATAAGTCGTTTTTTCACATATTTTATGATTTTATTAGCATTGATAGGCAGTATAATTCTTTACATTTCCTATAAAGATATTACTTTGAAACAATCAAACGTTAAACTGAGAATCGGAATGTTAATATTAACAGCGACGTCTTTTTTGACTATTATGGGTTTGTTTTCACTTTATTATTATTTAGTATCTTTACAAGCAAATAGTGCCCCACCAGTTGATTATTTTTCAATTGATTACGGGCTACTATTAGGAATAATGCTTATTCTTATTTCAACTGCAGTATCTTTGAATATAAGCAGAACAATACATAAAATTTTTGATAAACATTAGTAAAAAAATAAATTAATCTTATTATTTATTGAGAAGAACAATTCTTTTTAATTACTAATATTAATTTATACAAACGCACTTTTACTATAAGTTAGTAAGCCTACCTAATAATGATAATAGTGACAAAAAACTACTCCTAGAATATATTTAATGATATTTGATGAAGGAAAGAATGGTGATAATCTTTGCTAAAGTTGCATCACAGTAAGAAGCTCATACTATCATCTTTGATAATAGTAAGTGTTATATGTCTTAGTATTGGCGTAGTAGCAATTGAAAATAATAATCCAAATTATACTACGGAAGAACAATCTTTTACTGGAACAATTATTTCAGTCAATGATCAGACTTTTGAATTTACATCTGACGATATAAATTACATCGTTCATGTGCCTCAATATGTTAACATATCGTTGTTAAATTTAGAATCTGATCAGTCTGTTGAAGTAACTGGATATTTAAAAGTTACCTCTTGTAACAATGTTATTTACCCAACTGTTATTAATGGAATAGTTCTTGAAGATCTTAAACCTCTTGATGGATCAGGAAAGATTTAATAGTTTTTAAAATATCTCTTAATCACTATATATTTCATCAAAAGCTTCACTTGATCTCTTAATATCGTTAATGTTTAAGTATGTACTAGCTGTATGGTCAAAAACTAAAGGTCCTATTTTTTTAATCATTTTTTTTATATTAATATCCCTTGATGTTTTATAAATATCTGAAATTGGTACTGAATGTGCTAAAGGGCATAATAAATCAATAAAAATATTTGTTGGATCTAGAGCTGTTTTATTCCAAAGGATGGGATACATTTTGCATATAGTTGGTCTAGTATCATAAATTAAACACGCATTAGAAGAGGATAAAAATATACATCGTTCTCCATTAGTTTGATAAAAATATAAATCCTTCTCGTCAGATAGTTTTTCCAATGACTGAGTTGGTGGAATTACATCCTTTGTTTTGGCCTCTAAAAATGGATTAATTTCAGAAGAATGTATTATTAGATTTGCATTAGTACAACATCCTCCTGTCTTGATAATGCATTCGTTACAAATATTTTTATTTTCCATAACTTTCAATTATTAATCCAATAAACGAATTCTTATTCCTATGTAAAGGAATCAATTATTTTTCAAAAAATACTAGTCGAGATCTTCACGATACTAATATTTAAAAATCAAAAAAAAGAGCAAAATTTGACCTTAAAAGCGCATTTGGTGATGGAGTCCACCTTGGTTATTGTAACCAGAACCGCATTGTTGCTGATGACTTCTAATTTTATATTTATAGGGTTATTACATGCAACATTTGAGCAGATTCGATTATCAACGTAATTATTTTTTAATTAAAGTTTTGGTAAATGAAAAGAGAAATTTAACAATTTTTTTCAAAAAAAGACTTTTCTACTAATTGATTGTCAACGGAATTCCTTTATGATTAATGCTATTATCAACTTACTTGCAGTTTCGATAGGAGGAACGTTAGGAGCTGAATCAAGGTATTATTTAACAGGAAAGATTAAATTTAAAAATCCAATTCCATTTGGGACCTACATCGTCAATGTTTCAGGAAGTTTTGGATTGGGAATATTTGTTGAACTTACAAAATTACTTCCCATACCATCATGGCTAGTTTTATTTATAGCAACTGGTTTTTTTGGCTGTTTTACTACAATGTCAACATTTGCAGTTGAATCGTTAGGATTAGCAGAACTGTCTAGAAAATTAGCTATTGAAAACATTGTCTTAATGATTTTTTCGGTCTTACTGGGAGCTTTACTGGGTGAAAGTATTCTTTCACTTATCAAATGAATAATTTATGAAGTTAATTATATGAAGATTCCAAATCTAAACAATTCATTTTTTTTGGTCATGTTTGGTGCAATTCCAGGTGCATTAGGAAGATATTTTCTTGGACTGCTATTTAATGGACCATTTGTCATTCCGGTTGGAACTTTGCTTGCAAATGTAGCTGGAAGCTTTATATTAGGATCTGTGGTTACATTATATCGACTTCAACTTGTTAAGCCTGCTGCAATTACCGCGGTGGGAATTGGATTTTGCGGAAGTCTTACTACTATGTCCACTTTTGCAATTGAATCAATAAATTTGCTTGCAAACTCTTATGTATTATTTTTAAGTTATTTGTCAATTACGTTAATTTTTATTTATGCAAGTGCTTATTTAGGTAGAATCGCTGTTATGCTTTTATATGTTAGAAGGAATGAGAAATGGAATTTAGAAAAATGATTAGGGTCCAGATAAGAATAGCTGGTGATAAAAAAGTATCTGGAAAGCCTCTTTCACAGGCTATTTTAGAAGTTTGTAGAAAAGAGAGTATTTTAGGAGCAACCGTTATACGTTGTGAATTTGGATATGGTGAACACGAGTATAAGCCTCATGTTCTAAGGAATTTGACTGATCTACCGGAAATTGTTGAAATTGTTGATGAACCTTCTGAAATTATGCGTTTGTTACCAATTTTAAAAAAAATTGTCAATGATAATGGCTTAATTACTATTGATGAGGTGTTAACAGTATGAATCCAAATAATGACCTTCCAGAAAAAGAATTGCGATCTTCTTTGACAGTTGATGGCATTAAAGACGTTTTTAATACATTAATAATGAATCTATTGTATGAAATTAAATTATTTAGTGAAAATGTAAACAAAGATCATTCAGATGAAATTGCTGCTCAATTGAATAAAATTGACACCAAAAATGATTACTTTTCACATTTACTTACACAAATTTTACTCAAAGGAATATTTCTACCAATAAATGATAGATATTTTACCCAAAGCATTCAAAAATTTGATGAATTAATAGATTTAATCCAAAGAATTAGTCATCATTTGTGGCTTTTGAAATGTCCTTTATGGATAGTAGACCACTATGTTGAAATGTTTGGAATAATATCAGATCAACTTGTGAACTTAAATAAATGGTTTGTAGATGATGTAGATTATGATCGAGAATTAGAAAAAATTTCTCAGCTAGAGAATAAAGCAGATAAATATCACATTGAATTTTTACAAAGTCTTTTTGCAAAAGAGAATGATTTTAAGGTTTTTGCACAGGCTAATTTACTTGATCAAACACTAGAGGATATTACAGATACAATTGAACGTCTATCTAAGCAATTGTTTATTTTTTTCAATGAATATAAAACTCTTACACAGCCATTACCTCATTATCTCCCTTAATTGTTCAAGTTCAAGCCTTAATGCTTTACTCACATAATTTTTCAAAGCCTTTTTTTTACTTTTAATTATCTAGGAAAATCATTTTATTATATGAAAAAGAATTTATTAGATGATAGGTAATGGCATTTTCTCCGAATTCTGATATAGGTCTAATTGGATTAGCAGTTATGGGTCAAAACTTGGTTCTAAATATGGTAGACCATGGTTTCACAGTATCTGTCTATAATCGAACATATTCAACAACTGAACAGTTTGTTTCCAAAAACAAATCTGGAAAAATAAATGGTACAGCGACCTTAGAAGATTTAGTTCTTTCTTTAAAAAAGCCAAGAAAAGTTTTGTTAATGGTCAAAGCTGGGACACCTGTAGATGACATGATTGCTCAATTAGAGCCATTTTTATCTAAAGGTGATGTGATTATTGATGGAGGTAATTCAAACTTTAACGATACCAATCGACGAACACGGGACCTCGAAAGAAAAGGTTTTTTATTTATCGGAACTGGAGTCTCAGGTGGTGAGGAAGGAGCAAGACATGGTCCATCTATTATGCCAGGAGGATCTAAAACAGCCTGGCCAATTGTTAAAGATATATTACAAGCAATTTCTGCGAAAGTAGAAGATGGTTCAGCATGCTGTGATTGGGTAGGAGAAAATGGTGCTGGCCATTATGTTAAAATGGTTCATAATGGAATTGAATATGGTGATATGCAATTAGTAACTGAAGCTTATCTATTAATGAAATCATTACTTGGAATGTCAGCAGGAGAAATAAGTACTGTTTTTGATGAATGGAATAAAGGTAAATTAAATTCTTATCTTATTGAAATTACAAGAAATATTTTACGTGTTAAAGACACCGATGGAAATCCTCTGGTCGAAAAAATACTTGATACTGCTGGTCAAAAAGGAACAGGAAAATGGACTGCAATATCAGCTTTAGATTTAGGAGTATCTGTAACACTTATAGCTGAATCTGTATTTCAACGATGTATATCAGCTATGAAAGATGAACGTGTGAATGCTTCAAAAGCACTGCATTTTGTTCCAAAAGAAAAGTTCAATATTGGCGATAAAAAAGCATTTATTCAGGACCTTATGGAAGCGCTTTATGCTTCTAAAATCATCTCTTACACTCAAGGATTCATGCTTATGCGTGCTGCTGCGAAAGAATTTGGTTGGAATTTAAATTATGGCGGTATTGCACTTATGTGGAGAGGTGGTTGTATAATTCGTTCAGTATTCTTAGGTGAAATCAAAAAAGCTTTTGATAAAAACTCATCTTTAGAATCTTTATTAATGGATTCATTTTTCAATGAACAAATACACGCAGCTCAACAATCATGGAGAAGAGTTGTTACAAAAGCAATTGAATATGGAATCCCAGTTCCAGGATTGTCATCAGCTTTGTCTTTTTTCGATAGTTACCGTTCAGCTGTTTTACCAGCCAATTTATTGCAAGCCCAACGTGATTATTTTGGTGCTCATACCTATGAACGAATAGACAAACCACGAGGCAAATTTTTCCATACAGAATGGATTGAAGAGTCTTCTAAATAAAAATTGTTATTTTAAATTATAAATAGTAAATGGTTATTCTTATATACCTGTTTCTAGGAAATCTTCATTATTATCATGAAACTTATCTATCAATGGTTTCAGAAAAGATTATTTAGTATCTCGATTGTATTTATATAATAATTCATGAATTACGCTATAAAATTCACCTGGGTCTGAATGAATTGTTTCCCAAGATTCAAAAATTCGAAGCTCCTCTTCTTTGGTTAAGTACGACAATAATTCTTTAAAAACTTGTTGTGCTTCTTTTTGTTTTAAAGAATGAGGTGCATATTTTTTTAATAATAAGAGTAGTTCTTCAGGGTGGAGATTAGTTAATGGTAGTAAGTTTTCATAGATTTCTTCAGAATTATTTATATTTCTAATTGTCAATTTTTACCACAATTTTTTTTTTTTACATATTAAGACTTGAAATAAAATCCGAATCATTATAATTTGAATAATTTTCAAGTGAATTAAGATTTAATACAAGCGGTCGATGAGGAATACCTAAGTTTCTTGTAGAATCATAATGCTCGCAAAGAAAAACTGAACTGGATTTATAAATGGATAAAGAACTAATATTTGAATAAGCAATAGAGCGTTGAGATAAATCCATACAATTCCAACTTTACAATATCGTTAATTTATAATGGAAGCGAACTATTTAAAGGTTAGTATTTTTTTTTAGTATGAAAATGTTAGCAATTATTCTAAATAATAAAATAATCATAACCATTTAAAAATTGTAAAGTATGACAAACCAGTTTTAGATATTGTTTAGAAATTAAATTTAAAAATGCGAAACAAACTGATTTCCGAATGGGTAAATTTAATTTTAAATTAAATATTAACTGTAATAAATTAAAGAATATCCCTTTTCCAAATTCAAAACAGGGGTTGATAATTAGTTTAATTTTTTTTGGATTTCTTTTCGAAATTCATCAATGGATTAAGCATTATATTTGCAAATTCTTGATAGAATTGTTCTAATTCATAATAAATTTCTTCAACATTCTTTTGAATTCCATCTTTTCGACCAATATAACGCATTTTGCAATAAGTTTCAATTTTAGATTTATTATCATCAAAATGATCTGTTTTACGTTCGACAGTCAATTTATAAACTCGGTTTGATTTTTTGGAAACGACCAAAAAACCATAACTTCGAAATTCAGATACCCCTGATATTTCAATTGATGCATGCAATGCTGGATCCAATTCACTTTTTGAGGTAATTCCAATTGATCTAATTGGATATTTGTCCTCTTCCATGATAAAAAATGCTGGTTTATCTTTTGGAAGTTTTACTGGAAATACTGTTGGAGGTAAAATGTACTTTATAAATGGTCCTTCAATGTGAACAATCAATGATGGGTTTGGTACGCCAACATAACCAGTAACCCAGTTTTCAGATTTTACCAAGACCTGTGGGTTTAATTCATATAATTGAAAAGAGGCAGAACTTTGAATTAGTTCAAAAAATCCTCTCTGGTTCAGAATAATACGATAATTGAACCATGAAGGATCGACTTTGAAATACCCAGAGATAATTTTACCTAAGGATGCAGTTTCATCCCATAATGCTTGATCTGAAATATGATTTTCAGAGACAAGGGTCGCACCAATCCATTTTTTACTCAAATAAGCAACTGCTTTGAAATTAGCTACGATTTCTGATATGAGAAACAAAAGATTATTGTTGATTCTTTGGAGATTACCTATATCCATTTTAAATTCTAAACGATAAAATCGTTCTTTTAAAAGATATTCAGCTATGGATGATGAATCTTTGGGGTAATCATGAGGATTAGTTAGAACTAATCTGAAATATTCGACACCAGGATCAATTGTTACGCGAATGAAATCTGATAATTCTTTGTCTTGGTGTACTAAATGTATTCTGTTGTATTGTGTCATAACATAAGGAAGTAGAATGTCTTTGCCACGAATTTTATCATTTAGTAATTTAACTAAGTCTGGTGAGAGTCGCTTATCTAATTCAGTCTCGCTACTTAATATAGTTACAATTTCAGAATATTTCATGTAAGGAGATTTATGGCTATCAACCTCATTTTCATCGAGCCATCCTTCAAGTCGATTCTTAGATTTTAACGATGATTCATGAAGTATTCCGTCTTCTGATGCTTTCTGAATACGAAATACTATATCTTTGTCTTGTTTAACACTAATATAATCAATTAATCCTGGTGAAGATTCTTCAATAAAATCACTATTTTCGATATCCCCTTGGGAAACCGTAGTTTTAATTTCAAGGAGATTGAAGACAGTGTCATTTGAAATATGCCATATATTATTTGCACGGACTTTAGCATACAATCTTGCTTTAACAGAAAGGCCTGGTTCAAGACCATTGACGCCTGAAAAATAGATTGTTCTTGTAATAGGTGTATCTTCATAAATTTTTTGCTTAAAGCCAAGTTTTTCAAACTCTTCAATTAAAGATTGTTCATCTCGAGCATAAAAAACATATCTTAATTCAGATCGTTCAAGGTCAATGGCCCTTTTGTCAAGATCTGTCTTCGTAATAGTCATATGATCACTAGTTCAATTCCAAATAATAATATCTATTTTGGGCTAGAAATCGCAATAGGTCAAATATCTACAATAAATGAACTTTATAAATAAAAATCTAACTAAATTTGACAAATTGTGTTAAATTATTCTACTTCGAAAGAATATAAAATACTTTGTATTCTATTTTCCTTTATTTTTCTAACTAAATTTTATAACTATTTGAATATTTGATTACATTTCGTTTTTTTCCTTTAAAAAATTACTTATTAAGTAAAAGATTTTTATGTGGAAAAGTAATTTTCATTTTACCAAAGACTTAAAACTAATATTACGAAATAATTCAGTTGTGCTACTATGGAAGTATTGCTTGTTCGTCATGCCAAAAGTTCATATGACTGGGAAAAATATCCTACAGATGCTGAACGTCCTTTATCCAAAAAAGGTCGGCAACGTCAAACAAAAGTAGCAAAAGGTCTAAAAAAATTAAAATTAACATTTGATCTGGCTTGGGTTTCACCTTATGCACGTGCACAAGAAACATTAAAAATCTTAAGAGAAATAATAGTACCGTTCGTAGAAACAATGGTAGTTGAGGAGTTAACACCAGATGGAGATGAGGATAAAACATTAATATTGTTGCGAAAACAAGCAGTAGAAACTCCAACGATCCGATTACTTATAGTAAGTCATAATCCATTAGTATCCTCGTTATTACAGCTTATAGAAGTCTCAAAAAGTACTCCAGAGATGAAAACTAGTGACGTTGCCCTATGTGAAATAACCTCTAAAGAAAGTAAATTGATTAAATACTATTCCCGTGAAGAATTAATGAATAATTAATATTTTTCATCAAA
>DAHXPE010000505.1 GCA_027364495.1 Candidatus Heimdallarchaeota archaeon
TGCCAAGATGGAATTACTAAAAGTGCCAAAAAATATAATAAAATAGTCCACAAAGCTATGAGACAATAAATATGAAATATAAAGGCATTCCAACTAGTTCCTAATGGATTTTCTAAATTTAAAAATCCTTTAAACATTTAAAAATCTTCTTTTTTATCCACCTTTGTTTGTATAATTTAATAATTTCATTTATTTTTATAATGTTGCATAATCTAAGATTAGATCATTATATTTTAGCAGTTTTAATATATGGAATAATCATAATAAATAGAAAATTGCGAATAAAATAAATTTCCACTAACATTTTTGTCATGAATAAAATAAAAATAATTGCTAGAGAGATAATTTTATACATATAATTAAAAAATTTGTTTTCTCGTACTTTAGAAGAAGATTTATCTATGACTCATGTTATTTGTTCACCTTGCATAGGGATTAAAGATGGTTCTTGCGTTTTAGCATGTCCTGTAAATTGTATTTACGAAGGTGAAGATCAATTTTACATCAATCCTGAAGAATGTATTGATTGCACTCATTGCGTTGAAGTATGCCCAGTAGGTGCAATTTTGTTTGATCAAGAAGTCCCTGACGAATGGGATTCTTTTATTCAAAAGAATATTGATTTCTTTAAGATGAAATAATAACAAAATTTTCAATTAAAAAATTATAGGAGAAAATCCAATTATCTAGTATTTCCTATTTCCAATTATCAAAGATATTCGAATTCTGCCCTTAAATACCCTAAATCTCTGTCATTAGCACTTTTTCTCAAGTAAATTATTGCACAGAAAAGGAAAAATCTATTAGCAATTTAAATATAGCAGAAATAGTAATTATTGCTTCATTATCGTTTTTTTCTGTTGACTGTTCCTAACCAGCTTCCTCAAACATATTTGAATAAATTACCTTTGTACTTGCCTTTTTATATCTAACAGACGCTTTTAATCAGTTTTAAATTCAATTAACTGATCTATTTTCAGCCTCCAGCTCCATGAGATAGATCTATCGATTCTTGCACAGTTTTACTCCTTATAATTGCTAGTTTTTTAATTTTATAAATTGTAAAGTTTATATGTTAAGAACAAGTATCATCAGAATTCTCAATTAAATACTGATAATATATAAGAAAAGGTCAATTATAACTTAAAACTTTAATATTTTTTTAATTGAGAAATGTTACTTAGAGTCAGTTATTATACCGTAATTTTTATTCAATCTTTTTGCTTTCATACCCTATTATGTACTTTATTCGCACTTTTATGCTCATCAAAGTCTTATTAAAAAATCCATATTTAAAATAGATAATTTTCAAGAAATTTAATGCAATTTGACCCAATTTTTCACAATAACATATCAGCATAATAATTTATCATAGTCAATTTTTCATTTATTTGGCAATTCAAATAAAAAATCATTAGGATTCGCTAATATTGATTATTTTTATACACATAAAGCATATCTTGATTACTTAAAACAATAATTAAACATTGGAGATTGAAGGATAGGTAGAAAATATATTTTTCATAAAAAAACCCAACAAACAAATATTAGTGATAAACATGGTCATAAATAAATACTCTTTGGGTATATTATTTGTTATTTTGACAATGGGATCATTATTTTTAAATGGTAATATTGTCAATGATTCAACCTCTAGTCTAAATAGAGGAACATACTTTGATCAGTGGAGGCCAAACACTCAAGCTTTAACGGCCGCGGGATGTGATAACTGTCACGCTGATTTAACAAATAGTGTTGGAACTGGAACTCTAAATATGAACAGCACTATAACAGTTTATGTCTATACGGATTTTCTAATTCAGGCTTCGGTAACAGGTTTCACACAGGCTAGTAGTGACACTATTGTTATTGGATTTAACAATTTAGACGACAATAACTCATTGTTTTCAGTCACATCCACTGGCGGTACAGATTATATCGCTTCAATTAACGTTGGCTCATCTGGAAATTCCAATTCTATAACCTTTGATCTAACAGCACCATCTACTCCAGGAACATATACTTTAAAAGCTTATGCAGTTCATGCATCTACTTCACAACAGTTTTATTATTTATCTTCAGTTGTTACCGTTCAGGTTGAAAAAATGAATGATACTACACCCCCTGTTATTAATTCCCTAGCTGTAAATGGTCAAGCATATGCCAATGATATGAAAATTCGTGGAAATGTCACTCTAGGTGTTGATGCAACTGATACAAACCTTGCTGTTGTTCTTTTCAGTACTGATGGCTCTACCTACACCAAAATGACTTATAATTCAACCAGTAAATTATACGATACAACTATTGTTACGAGTGACTACAAAAGTTCAACATTAGATGTTACAGTAATAGCAATTGACAAGGGTCTTAATAATGACACGAAGTCTTATGCATTCACTTTAGATAATGGAGGTCTTCTCCCTAATTCAGATATAATTAGCTTTAAAGTCAATAAACCAGTTCAAATCGGTGATGGTAAATTAGACCCAATTTGGGATTCAGTTACAGAAACTCAAATAAGTGAATTTGGTTCTGGTGGATATATTAAAACCGTTCAAGACGGAACATACCTTTACACTTTATTAGCTTATGATCCAACTTATACTTGGATTGGAATTCAATTTAATGTCACATCTAAAAATCCACAATTTATGGAAGATGGATCTAATGGATGGATCTTTGGAACAGGTGCAAGTAATAGCTTTTATGGTGATTATTATTTTATAGGACAATCAGGTGCACCGGTACAAAATAGTGGTGGTCAGGTATTCTTTGACAAAATTAGTCAAGGATCTATGGATTATATTGAAACAGCACGTTTATTACAGACCACTAATGCTGGTGGGCATGATTTTGAATTTAACGTTTCTCAAACATTTACCGCTGTTTTTGCTTCTAATGTTTACCATACAAGCAATCACAAAGTCTTAACTTGGACTATAACTGATATTGCACCTCCCGGAGCTGGTAGTTCACAAGCCACAACCACGATTTCACCACCTATTAATCTTCAACAAATTTCTGATATTGTATTCGTAATTTCAATCGTAATAGTAATAGTAACTGTCTTCATTCATATTAGCTTACGTGTTGTCAGCAAACCAATTACACATGAAAAAAGAATTGTTTATACTAATAAAATTCCAAATCATCCAGGATCTATTCCATTAATTAAAACCTTTTTAGGAGATCAAAAAAGGAAATTTTTCAAACCAAAACCTAAAACAGAGAAAAAGGTGTAAATTTTATGGATTTATTAGAGGCAATTCTTATCTTTTCGATAGGATTGGTATTTATTACAATAGCTATTCATATGAAGCTAAGAGTATTTGGGAATCCTATAAAACTTGACTGGACAACCATTTACACTAAAACAATCCCTAATCATACTAGTTCAGTTGATTTAATAAAGAATTATACATTTAAATCAAAAAATAAATCGGAGAAAATAAAATGATATCAGCAGACCAAGCTTATGAAAACAAATCCGGTGAGGAAATTATTATCTACAACGTCCGAAGATATGGTGTTGCAGGACGTCTATACCATTGGGTCCATGCTATGGCAATGTTGTTGTTCCTTTCTACTGGGTGGCAAATTTATATTTCTCAACCGATCTTTGGGGATATGAATTTAATTATTGCTATTCATATTTCGTTAGGTATTTTTATTATTTTTTGGGATTTGGTCGTCCAGATAGCAATTTTAATCATTGAAGGTCATGTTCGCGATGTCATTCCAACCCCAACTGATATTGCTGATTTAATACTAATTTTGCTTTGCACACTTCGTATTATTGACGATAAAAATTATCCGCACTACGATTTTTACGATCCATCCTTAAGTATCTATTTCAGAAAATATCATCCTGCACAAAAAATTTTATCAATCAGTGATATATTGGCCATGTTTTTTATGGGAATTACTGGTATTGCATTGGCAGAGACCTTGCAACCAGGTAGTACAGGTTTTATGGCATTTTTTGCAGGCCTGACTATCTTATTTAGCTGGTTAATTCCCGTAACATCAACAAACTTACGATTTATACACTTTTTGATATTTATATATTTTTTGCTCACTACAGTTTTTCATGTCTACTTTGCATTAATTCCACAGAATTTCAGTAGACTTCGAGCTATGATAACAGGTAAAGAATTGATAAAAGAATAAATGAGTCTAATCTAGATTTTGAAGAGTCTGAACAGCGTGGTAACCGAACAAGAAAAGACATTGGATAAACTACGTAATGATCTAGAATTATTAGGTTTAAGTCCACAAGAATCTTTAATTGTTGCATTACTACTCTGTACAAAAAAATCTTTAACTATAAAAGAAATTTCTGAGGAAGTAAATATTCCAAATTACCTATTATATAATATTTTGAATTTACTAACTCAAAAAGGCTTTATAGAACAAATATCACTTAAACCTAAAAGTTATGTTTCTGATCAAATGTTAATTCAGCAATCTACTGACTTATTTGAACAAGAAATTTATTCTTTATGTGATTCCTATCGAAATGCATTAAAAAAAGGCGAAGATGATGTTTTCAAAATTCTAGGTATGGATGAAGATCTTACCCGTGTCTACAAATATTTGGAAAAAAATCCTGGAACAAGAAAAGATCTTGTAACTAAGTTAGATATAAGCTATGAAAAAATAAGAACAATAACAGAGAACCTGTTTTTGAGAAAATTTATTCAGAAAAAAATGAAAGGAAAATCTATATTGTATTTTATTGTTCCTTTAAATGAAATTATCGAAACAGAGATTCAAAATTTAAAAGGAAAGTTGGAAGATCGAAGTAATCGTATGGATTTACTTATTAATTGTTTGGAAAATACAGAAGAAGAAACAGAAAAAGAAACTAAAAGTAATCAAATTACAGTCATTGATACCCATTCTGAAATTCATAGAAAAGTTGAAATTCTATCTAACAATGCTACAGAAATTTTAAGTTCTATTTTTATAGAAATGAATCAAGACTTCTCTAATTGGAAAGAATTAATTGAACAAGAAATTCTCTTTGCTTTGAAATTAATTGAGAATGGAACTAAAATTAAATGGCTTGTTAATAGGTCCTTCATTGACATATTTAAAAATTTGGATACCAAGATAATTCATCAAACACTTAAAAGCCAGCCAGATTTTTCAATTAAAATTGTTCAAGCACAATCTTTTACTGACAAAATGATTCTGATCGATGAAGAAAATTATTTTGAGTTTCCAAAAAGTTCTGATTATTTGAATAAAGCAATTCATATCTCAGATAAAAATATTGCTCTTATTAAAAAACTAGAATTTCTCAATGAATGGGCCAAAGCAATCGATTATAAAAGCTTCTTAAGCGATGACAACAAAAATGACAACATAATTCTTTTTCTGGGTGATGACGCAGAATATTCTAAATTAAAATCTTATAAAATAGCTTTTCTCGGTAATAAAGGCGTTGGAAAGACAAGTCTAATTAATCGATATTTGAACGGCTATTATGATCCGCATATAACGGCTACATTAGGAATCCTAGTAAATGAATCAATAATTAAGTTGCCTTCACGAGTATCAAACAAAGATGAAGATATTAAACTTATATTATTTGATTTTGCTGGTCAAGAGCTTTTTAGAAATTATTATTCAACTGAATATGACAAAGATGCTTATGTAATAGTATTTTCACTTAATGATAAGCAATCATTTTTAGAGCTAGATTCCTGGATCGATGATATCATTTCAAATAACAAAAATGAAAAAAAACCCTTGATATTTTTGCTTGGAACTAAATTTGATTTACCTGTTCAAATAGAAAAGGAAATGATTTGGGATATTCGAAAGAAATACCAGATCGAGTATTTTTATGAAACATCAGCATTAACAGGTCATAATATTAGCCACTTTTTTAAACGATTAGCTGAACTTCTCATTAATTCATTTTAGTTTTTCTTTTTTTTACAATTTTATTTTGTTCTGAAAAAATTTCTTTCTTTTGTAAAATTATGAAGATCGTAAGTGTTTAAGTTTTTCGACAAAAACATAATATTATTTATTTGAGCTAATAAAATCAGAATTTGACTTTTTTGTTTCTTGTTTATTTTTAATTCCAGATGATTTCTGACTCCTTTGCTATTTCTTGAAAATTTGGTGTTAAAAATTTCCTTAAATTTGGGTCTTTTATTTTAAAATTTAAAAAATAATTATAAACTTAAGTAAAGATTTTATGAAAAATTAGTGCTTTAAATAACTTAAACACTTACTGAAGATCTTTAATTTTATCGAAAAGCTCAAATCTTCTTCTATTTTAACAAATTCCCAAACAGCTCTAAATTAGAAACAAAAGGTTTAAAAACCATGAAATGCTAATTACAAATATGAATACTAATGAAATATTCTATGGA
>DAHXPE010000197.1 GCA_027364495.1 Candidatus Heimdallarchaeota archaeon
ATTATTGGCTTTGGATTGATTTTTTCAAAAATTTTAAAAATTTTAGATATCAAATTATCAATCGCCGAGAAAATTATTTTAAAAAATTTAATTCTATTTATAAATTTGGTTAAAATACATATATTTACAACAATTATAAAAAAAACAAATTTGATATTGAGAATATAATCTTAATTGAATTTTATTTAACAAATAGCTTTAATTACACAAATTTTTGTTCATTTCAAGGTAACATTAAATGAATAACCTTAAAGTTTGGTTTTCCATCGCTTCTTCAACGGGTTTATCAGTTGTTTCACTCGGCACACCAGGTTTAAAAGAAGATTTAGATGAACAGGTTTTTGCTGGAGGAATTTCCGCAGTTTCACATCTTCTCAGTACAGAAATTGGAAGTGCTGAAAAGAGTTTTATAGGTGGTGGTGACACTAGAAAGATGGGTCGTTTTATAATTGATCCAAAAAATAATTTAAAAGAAGTAGTAACTCAGTTTTTATTAATGAGTACCGATGAAACGAAAATTCCTGAAAACATATTATCCTATATTCAAGAAATAGCTATAACATTTGCAACGAAAATTGTTTTGAGTCCACTTTGGGAAGAGGTCGAATCAAGCTTCAAAACTTTATCTTCATTAGATAGCTATGAAATTTTTCTCGATTCAGTAGTTATTGCAAGAAAAAAATTTAAATTACCATTTGATGATGAAGTATTAGATTCTAAACTAAAGGTTCTAATTGAATATACTACAAAAGATCCTGATTTTTTTGATACTTTAGCAGATATTAGTAACCAAGAACCCACTCAGGAAGATCTTAAGAAAAACATTATTCCTAGACAAAAGGAAATTTTTCAAACTCTTTTTAAAGATATGCTCACAGTTATCTTAGATGATGATCCTATACCAATTATTTTTAGAAGCAAACCAAAAGATGTTTTATCTGACATTGAAAAGATGTTTTTTAGTACTTTTGATAAAATAAAATCTGATTTAATAAAAGACCAATTATTAAATGTTACAGCTGAGATTTTTTCTGGTGATATTGCAGATCTTCTTGATAATTTTAGTGTTTTAGAAATGAGAGAGGTTCGTTCTCGAATTCAGGTTGCATTAGCAAATGAAGTAATTCGACGAATCAGCAAAAAAAATCCATTAATATTACTTCTAAATCCAGAATTGAATTCATCTCTTGGATCATTTAATAAGTTTATTGAAGAAAACGTCGAAAAAATTTATCAAGAGTATGATTTAGCATCAATTCTTGGAAAAATAACTTGTATCCTTTTAGAGGATGAAAATCCAATTTCACAATTTTTGATCTCTGAATTTGTTAGATTATTTGCAATGCGTTTTCCAGGTGGTCTATCTGAATATGCTTGGAAATATATTCAAACTTTATTTCAATTATTTTCCAGAACAAAAAAGAAGAATATCAAAGATGCATTAAATAAATTGGATATTTCTGATTCTCATTTGGAAACAATAAATTCCTATTTGAAAGGTATCAAATCTAATGCGGACTTAAAATCAATAAAATTTACTATCGAAAATGAAGGGGATGAGATCATAAAATTTTACAATACTTTAACACAAGTTATCATCGAAGGTTCTCAGATATTCTTTGATGAAATTGTTTGGACATCTAAACAATTAGGGATGTTTTCCCAAATCTATACAGAAAAAATAAACGAAGTTATTAATCATACTCAATATTTAACATCTTATATGGCCATGCTCAAATATATGTATGGACAGGTTTGGGAATACATTATCAATAAAAATTATATTCCCTCTAAAGAGGATTTCATCAATATCCTATCTTCAGAAGAATCAAAAAATATAGATATTAATAATATCACAAATGAATCTTTACGGACATTTTGGAAACCTAAGTATATAGCAAAGTGCTTTGAAAATAATTCATTAAGAAAGGTTCTTTTGGAAATAGAGAAATTTTCAACAGTCTCTGATACGGTTAGAACCTCTATAAAGGAGGAGTTATCGAAATTTGAAAGTTATTGTTCTGCTGTAATAAAGGAAGGTAAAATAGAGAAAATTTCATTAAAGCCACTTAATTTACAGAATTCAAATGAACAATTTGATCATATTGGTATTTTAGAGAATAATTATAAAGAAATGTCAAAAACTTATTCTGATTTTATAGAAAAGCTTGAGAAATACATTCAAGAAATCAAACAATTAGTCAACCAAACAAATGATGCTAGGAAAAATAAAGATTTTGAAAAGCAGATACAGAGATTTCTAGAGGATTTAAAAAAGCAAGAAGATCGATTTTTAAAGAGAATTGATGACTCCCTTAAGAAAATAACAGATCATGGCCAGAAAACAATGAAAAATATTGAGAAAGAAACTCAAAAAGCTCAGAGGGATCTTCAAAAAGTTCTTCAAGCATCTATAATACAAGAATATGTTATAAAAGAGCATAAAAATAGAGAAGAATTCATTATTCCAGATCCTAAACAAGTTTGTATGATGATAACAGAATCACTAGAATCTTCAACAAATAATGATCCATTCAAGGTTCCTAAATATAATGAATTGGTAGCAGTACTAGCAAGCATAATTATTTTTAATCAACTGCCAAAAGGCGTCTTCAATGACATGGTAAATCAAGCAGTACTTCAAGGAAATAGATCCTCTCCAATTTTAAGTGAATTAGTAACTGAAATACGTCGTGATGAATCCTTTCATATTGAAGATTTTCTTCGGAAAAATATTCGATTTGAAGTTGAGAAAAAAATAAAATTTTTATTTGAGTCCATTTTAAATAAAATTGATTCAACATATTTAAAAGGTGTAGTAAAGCTATATCCCATAAATAGTCCAGAATTTGGTGAAATAAGTTGTGTTGATGTAGGAGAGTTAAATATTCCTTGGATAATTGACGATTTCATGAAATTAATTCCTGACTCATTAGGAAATAAACTCCATTTTGTCA
>DAHXPE010000557.1 GCA_027364495.1 Candidatus Heimdallarchaeota archaeon
GTAGCAAAAGTAATATAACATATAACCTTGTAAATGGAAAATTACTAAACAGTGACACCAATTAGCTTATTCTTACCATCAGAGGAATAACATAAGCGTTAGACACTATTTATAGGGGGTTTTAATTTTTTTTGAGCTTAATTTATCCAACCAGTGTTTATGCAAGTTATTTTGTGCTAATAATCAAATTAATTCTTCACATATACCTTATACATATAGACGTGGACAAGATGGAGACAGCTATCACTGGATTAAAGATGCTGAACAAAATAACTTGGTAGTTGGAATCAAAGCACGAATTTTCTATGCTAATGTTGAAAATAAGGTTTAAACTTACACAAATCGATAGAAAAAGATATAATTAAAAAATTTAAAACAGATAGAGATCAGGAATATGTAGAACTTCTAGAACATTCTCTAAGCTTTATCTTAGAAAGAGAAAGTTTCAGGAGTAATTGCTTCGCAGTTCCTCTCTTACCAATCTGTTTTATTTTTTCAAAATAATATTTAGAATTCGTTTTGTGACAATATCTGTTTATAATTTCCCAGAAAGGCAATTTTCCATGACCTCATAAGACTAAAAGAACAATTGAAAAGGTATTCAGTAGAAGCGGAGAACGGTTGCAGAAATAGTTACTGAAAATACAAAAAAGAGATTATTTTTCAACTGAAAAATCTCATGAAGCATTATCCTTATACCATTCAGTTTAAAAAAATAATTTTAAAGGTAGAGTAGCACGTTTTTTGCCTTTTTTCTTTAATATTTGTAACAATATTTCACGATTTTTAGCGAAAGGATGTTTTACTAACTCTCCGTAAATGGCCATTCCCTCAGTTGCTAATTTGATGATTATTGCTGCACTCTGATTTAGGTATTTACCGCCTAATGATTTAGTTTTAGACTTAGGTGCAGTCGATGCTGAAATAAGTGTAATACAATTATATTTCAGAGTTAATGATCTCAAGTGGCCAATAGCTTCTTGAAGCTCAAATATGGACCACCAAGGAGGTCTATCATCATAAGATAGGTATTGAGCTGATTCTTGATTGAGATATAAATCAGGTAAACCAGCAACAATAACAATCTTCGGTTTAACGAAATTAGTTTGCTGAATTTCGGCTAAAGCATTCGTAACATTATAATTAAACCCATCACGTAAAAGCGGCTCGAGATTTTCTTTAATTGTTTCTGTTGCTTGGTGGTAATTAAACGATCGACTAAGTTGAATTGCACGAATAGGTAATTGTGGATCAATCAAAGGATATTTTCCTATCGCTGCCTCTATTAGTTCATAAGCAGGGAAAACATTTGTACAATCTATGAATACAACTCCTTGTGTAAAATATTTTAGCATAAGGGAAATAAATAATTGAATAATATAGGCACGACTGGGTTTATCAGGTCCATGCAATAAAGTTAGGCATCCAGCTAGGAGGAAAGGCTCTGAAAGAAGTGCATCAAGAGTTGTGGAAGTTGGAAAAGACTGGATGTTAGTATAAAGTGCAAAAGCATCTTTAAATTCTTTTTCTTCTGGTCCAATATTAAAGGTTAAAGGTATATGACGTGTTAAACAAGTTGCCTGTTCATAATCAATATTGCCAAAGTCATCAAAAATACTGTAATCTTCATTGATTACTGATTGAATTTTGTTTTCTTTGTTCGGATAAATTTCCTGTAATGGCCAATGAGAAATATCCATATGCATAGACTTTCTTCTGTTTTCTAAATAAAAGAACAGAGAGTTACTTGAAAATGATTTTTTTAAGACTGATAATTTTTACTTATTTTACAAAATCATGGATAAAACTATCAATACATAATTATTAGCTATAAAAAAAAGAAAATATTTTTAAATTAGAAGAAAAATAGCAATGCTTGGTTTATCATTTAACTTCTTGAAAAGTGCTACAAATGAGTTCTTTAACAAAAGAAACCGAATTATCAAATGATAAAAAAGCTGTTATATTTGTTTTAGAGGAATTAGGAGAAGCATCAACATCTGAAATTATAGCAGAAGCAGCTAAATTATCACATAGATGTAAAGATCGTGTTCCGAGTATTTTAATAGCTTTAGAGAAGGATAACAAAGTTGTTAAAAAAATTTCAAAAGAGAAAAAGGCTATTGTATGGGAATTGATTCATGAAAACTAATAATACATAAACACGTATATGCAGATTAATAAAATAATCTTAATTAGCTATTTTGTCCCGTAAAATAAATTTTTTTGAAAATTCAAACCAAAAAATTAAAATAATCATTGAAAGAATAACAATGAAAAAATCGTGATCAATAAGCAAGGAGAATTTAAAGATATTAGTAAATAATGAAATAGAATAGATTAGGATAAGGAAGGAAAAAGTAGCAAATAATAAAATATATAATGAAAAATTATTCTCTAGGAGATTTACAATAAATGATTTTGACCATGATAGATTGATAATAAGTATAATAATATTCGTAATGATCAAAGAAAGAAAAGCTAAAGCTCGTGCTTCGTTTTCACTATGATTTGAAATTAACAATCCTTGATAAATAAAAAATACTAATATCAATGCTGACAACCCTTGAAAAAGACTTATCAAGAATGCATTTTTATTAAAAATCTTTTCATTAGGTGCTCTTGGTTTTCGATTCATGATGTCCGGTTCTTCAGCTTGATTTTCAAAAATAATTGAGGAAGCGGGATCAATAATAAGTTCTAAAAATAAAATATGAACTGGAAAAAGTATTAAAGGTAAACCTAATAAAATAGTCAAAATGGTCAGACCAGCGATAGGTAAGTGAACTGCTAAAATATAACACATTGCTTTTCTGATGTTATCAAATATTTTCCTCCCCATCCGAATACCAGTAACGAGAGTTAAAAAGTCGTCATCTAACAAAACAATGGAAGCAGCTTTTCGTGCTACATCAGTCCCTCTGAGACCCATTGCAACTCCTACGGTTGCTAATTTTAAAGCAGGTGCATCATTAATTCCATCACCAGTCATAACAGGTATTTCACCAGTTTCCTTCAAAGTTTTAACAATTTGAAATTTTTGCTCAGGCAAGACTCTTGCAAAAACAGTGGTCGAATTTATTTGGCTGAGTAACTGTTCGTCGTTCATTTTCTGGATTTGAGGTCCTGTCAGAATTTCATTATTATGTTGTAATCCAATTTGGCTAGCAATGCTTAAAGCAGTTTCTGGATAATCACCAGTAATCATTTTAATATCAATTCCAGCTTTATAGCATTCTTTGACAGTCATTGGAATCTGTGGTCGTATTGGGTCCTCAAATCCAATTAGACCTAGATATTTGAAAGAAATATCATGCGGATTATCTGGTAATGGTCCTAAATATGTTTCATTTTTCCCCACAGCTAAGACCCGTAATCCTTTTTGTGTCATTTCTTTTAGCGTTTTTAATTGAGAATAAATTTCAGTTTCTGTCAAGTGGCAAAGATCCCATAATGATTCGGGCGCTCCTTTTACTCCAATAACATATGAATGGTCATCTTTTTTTTGCCAAACGTGAATAACAGCTAAAAATCCTTTTTTTTTGGGATATTCCTTTATATGGTTAAAAGAGTTTTCATTGTAAGAAATTTTTAAATTAATGGCAAATTGTTGAATTGCAAGATCCATAGGATCATAGGATTTTTCAGGACATGATAGTTTACCAAATTTGATTAAGTCATGATAGTCCGATAAAGAATTGACTTCATGATTACTAAAAGTGTTGATAAAATATTCCTCATGTGTGTTGTGTAATGTTTTTAAAGTCATTTGATTTTTTGTAATAGTTCCTGTCTTGTCAACACAAAGAACAGTCACAGTCCCAAGTGCTTGAATAGCAAATTGCTGACGAGTTAATACATTTTTCTTTGACATTCTCCATGCTCCCAAAGCTAAGAAAATAGTTAACACTACTGGAAATTCTTCTGGTAGAATGGCCATAGCCAATGTAATACCAGTCAATAAACCATTTAGCCAATCATTTTTTATTAATCCAAAATAAAAAACAATAAAGGAGCAAAGAAGTAATGCACCAAAGCTAAATTTAAAAACAAGAGAATTAATTTCTAATTGTAAATTGGTTTTTGAAACTTTAACTTCTTTTAAAGAAGAACCAATTTTACCAATTTCGGTTAATAAACCAGTTTTTCGAACAATAAATATTCCTTCTCCTCCTACAACAAGTGTTCCAGAATAAACACAAGGTAAATCATCTCCACCGGGAATAAGCATAGAAGATGTATCAGTTCCTAGAATTTTTCTAACAGGAACTGATTCACCGGTTAATAATGATTCGTCAACTAATAAATTGTTTTCAATAATGATAATTCCATCAGCTGGTATATAATCTCCTTCAACAATTTTGACAATATCATCTCTAACAACTTGGTTACTCGGAATCAATACTTCCTTTCCTTCTCTTATGACTTTAGCCTTAGGACTTGAAAGTTCTTTTAATGCATCAAGAGCCTTTTCAGTCCGACTTTCTTGGAAAAGGGTAATCAAAATGACAACAAAAACAAATCCTAAAAGCATTAATGCTTCATCAGAACTCCCTAAAATTGAATAAATAATACCAGCAGCAATTAATAAAAGGAACATCGGCTCTTTTATAATATTTAGCAGAATGAAAAAATATTTGAATCGATTACTAGAAGGAAGATCATTAAGGCCATCCTGTTGTAATTTTAGCTTAACTTCAGACCATGTCAGTCCAGCAAGTGAACTTTCAACTAATTTAGAATTCAATTCAAACCATATTTTCATTGTTCAATTGCTTATTAGGCTATGTGCTCAATTAAATATTAAAATATTAGATATTGT
>DAHXPE010000201.1 GCA_027364495.1 Candidatus Heimdallarchaeota archaeon
ATTGGATTCAATCTTGACTTATTTCTTTGTTCAAACTAATTTAGCTATGTTTGTCCTTTTAACGGGTTTTGGAATTATGATGACTATAATGGCGTTAATATTTAACTTGTTAGAATCAAAATTCTCAATTTTAGAAACCAATAAGCATTGAGTAGAGGATTAAATGAATAATGAAATAGAATCAAAGGAACTCAAAAATCATTTAACTCAGATTGATGGTTTTATTCATGAACCCGTCCGTTTGGGAATATTATTACTTTTGAAGATTCATCAGTATTTACCCTTTGCCGAAATACAAAAAGCGCTCCAAATAACAAGTGGAAACCTTAATTCTCATTTAACAAAATTACACGAACGTGGTTATATTGAAATAGAGAAGAAATTTGTTGATTTAAGACCTAGAACAATAATTTTTTTAACCGGTGATGGAAGAAGTGCATTATTACAATATATTGAAAATTTTTCAAAAATATTAAGCACGGCTTATGAATAAGCAGTATTATTTCCGCAGGTATTCATAAAAATATTATTAATAAAAATCTCGTAATCTATGATAAGGAAGATTATTATGATAAATTTATCCAAATAAAAAAAGGTGTGTCAAACATAATGAAAAAACTTTTTCTTGTCATGGTTTGTATTGTACTGTTTTTGTTTGCTTTGAATGCTATTAATCAAAGATCTAGCCATGATTCACTAAAAGTAAATGACTTACCAAGCATACAAAGCTTGAATTCTAATAATTCAATTTTCAATATAACTAATAATAGTGGTTTAGCTTTATATGCGATTACTGGGAATGGATCAGCAATTAACCCTTATATAATAGGGAATTTTCTGTTAAATAATTGTTCATCAAATGAAATAGGTATCGATATACAAAATACAAATCAATATTTTTCATCATCAAATGTGACTGTCATAGGTTGTTCTCTTGGTATTAGCTTCACAAATGTTACACATGGTTCAATTGTCAATTCAAAAGTTCAATTGGGTTCTTCAACCGGAATATTTTTTAATCTAACGACTAATTCAAATCTTCTAAATACAAGTGTGATTTCATCAACAAATGGATTTAATATTACTAATTCAAGATATATTACATTAAAAAATAATTCAGCTTCGTCAATCAGTGGTAATAATTTTGTATTCTCTAATTCTTCAGACAATGCCTTATTTAATAATGTAGTTACCGATGGATCATCTTCAAATAAAGGTTTTCAATTGGATTCATTTTCCAATTATAATAATTTAACCCAAAATACGGTTAATAATGCCAAAGATTCTGCCTTTGATATCAATTCTTCTGAAAATAATTATTTAGCCAATAATATCGTTTTACAAAGTCAATTGTATGTTTTTAACTTACAAAGCGCTTCTAATAATTATTTTTTAAATAATTCTGTGAATAATAGTTTTATTGGGTTTTATGCTCTAAATAATAAAAATTCCTGTTATCAACTCGTAAATGCTTCTCATAATAATTTAGTAAATAATACAGCCATTAATTGTAACACAGGAATTATTCTTATTAATTCGAATTACAATAATTTCACTAAGAATTCTGTTATTTATGGCTCTTATGGATTCAAATTAACATCCTCATCTTATAATACTTTTACAGGTAATTATGGAGCTAATAATTCAGCAGCTGATTATCAAGACTTAAGCAATTTAACTAACACTCTTATTGAGAATAATTTCACATCAAGTTCTGATATGGATAATAATTTGGTTTCTCACCAAACCACAACTGTACCAGGATTTAACTTTTTCTGGATTAAGGATTTTTCTCTTGAAATTCCTGAAATAACAATATTATCACTAATATTTCTTATACCAGTTGCTAGTATTTACCCCTACAAGAAGATTACAGGAGGAAAAAAGAAATTTAATATTCTCGATTTAAATTCAAACAGTTCATTTAATAATAAATCCTATCTTAGATTATTATTAATTGGACCAATTTTAACTTTCTTCGCTACTATTTATTATTCAACTAAACATCGCAATCTTGATTACTTCGATCTAAAATCAAATGAACTAAGAGGTAAAATTCTAACAATTCTAGATGATCAACATTTTATCCACTTTAATAAATTAAAAGAAATTCTGAATTGTGGGGTATCCATTCTAAAATGGCATATTCAAGTTTTACATGAATTCAATATTGTAAATTGGGAAACAATAGGTCAGTATAAGGTTATCTATCTAGTTGAAAAACCTCCAGCTATTAAAGAAGTAAATTTATTCTATTCAATGACCAATGATAAAGTGGTTTTTATTTTAGAGGAATTTTTACGGACGAGTACTTGGCAGGTAGATACTTTAGCCAATAAATCACTTCTAAGGAAAGATTCAGTTCTTCATCATTGCAAAAAGTTGGCTTCCATAAACATCTTAAAAGAAAACCCTGAAACACACGAATTTTCAATGCCAATGGATACCAAGGAAATGGTCAAGAAAATTCTCTTCAAAAAGGTTTATTACAATAGTAAAAAAATTGAATGAATTTTCTATGAAAGTTGCAAATCGACTAAATAGATTTAATTTTGTCGGCTAATTTTTCAAAAGTTAATTCAGCATCCAATAAC
>DAHXPE010000005.1 GCA_027364495.1 Candidatus Heimdallarchaeota archaeon
AACAGATAGTATTTTATTAATTAAAAATATTTAGTTTTAGACCTAACTGCATTTTATTATATCTTATTAAGGAAAAAAAAACTTTATTTATTACATTTGATCGATTAGTCTAAAGATTTGATCAATAAAAGCAAAAACAAACGCATTATCATCGATTTGTTGTTGAATAGGTTTACCAAACCCGTGACCCGCTTTTGTTTCAATCCTCATTAAAATTGGATTTTTAGCTTTTTGAGCATGTTGCAAAGCGGCAGTGAATTTTTTTGTGTGCATGGGAACAACACGATCGTCAGCTTCAGCTGTTACTATAAGAGTAGGCGGATAATGAGAATTTTTGTCAATATTATGTAATGGAGAATATTTTATAAGAAATTTAAAATGCTCTTCATTTTTCTCAGCATCACCGTATTCAGCTGTCCAATATCTACCAGCTTGAAAATGTTTAAAACGTAACATATCCAAAACACCAACTTCTGGGACAGCCACTCCAAATAAATCTGGACGTTGAATTAAACACGCGCCAATTAACAAACCACCATTACTTCTTCCTGTAATAGCTAATTTCTTAGAATTCGTATACTTATTTTCGATTAACCACTCAGCGGCTGCAATAAAATCGTCAAAAACATTTTGTTTATTATCTAAAATACCTTGAAAATGCCATTTCTTACCATATTCACCTCCACCACGTAAATTGGCAATTGCATATATGCCACCATGATCTAACCAGGACAAAAAACGCGGAGAATAAGAAGGATATAATGAAATATTATAACCGCCATAACCATAAAGTATTGTCTTATTATTTCCATCCAGTGTAATGTTTTTCTTATAAAGAAGGAACATTGGTATTGTTGTACCATCTTTAGAATTATAAAAAATTTGTTTGATTATATATCCATCATTGTCGAATGATAAAGCATTATCAAAAAATTTTTCGACAGAATTATTTTTAAAATTATATTTATAGACCGTAGGTGGGATAAAAAAACTATTGAAAGCAAGAAATAACTCATTCGTGCTTGTAATAAATTTGATTGCTAAACTGTAAATATCTCTTGGAATTGAACCAATACTCGGTAAATTAATTTTGGTTACTTCTTTTCCTTCAAAGGTATAGAGATATAATTCATGTTTAACATCTTCAATGTAAGCTAGAAGTATTAAATTATTTAAAATAAAGGCATCATCTAAAACAAAATTTTTTTCAGGTAATAATTCAACCCAATTTTCTTTCTGGGGATTATTAATATTAAATTTCATCAATCTATTGTTAGGAGCATCCCAGGAAGTTAAACAATAAGCATAATTATTAATGATATCAAGTATGTTATAAAAATTATTATCCAATTCTGAAATAATAGCTAAAGGTCTATCCTGTGAACTAATATTTTTAATAAACAACTTGTTTTCAGGCATAGTGCTTTTATTAGAAGAAATAAATAGCCATCGACCATCCGTTGAGGCAGAAAAATCTGCACTGAATTCTTCATTATGAGGATCAAAAATCAGATGATCATCAACCACTTTGGAACCAATTATATGAAAATATAATTTAACACCTTTTCGCTGTTTAGCTACTGGTAAATTTGACTGATCTGGAAATCTACTATAATAAATGCCTGAATTATCTGGATGCCAGTGAATAGAAGTAAAAATAACCCAAGGAATTGACTCCAAAATTTCTTTTTTTTCCAAATTAATGATCAGTAACTCGTGCCAATCACTCCCATGTTTAGAGACTACACAAGCTAATAAATGTCCATTAGGGCTTAATTCAAATATTAAAGGAGCGGTTGTACCATCTTCACTTAATGTATTAAAATCAAACAATTCGATAATAGTATCAGAATTAACATCCTTACTACAAAAGTGTCCTTGAGGTGTTTCGCCATCTTTTTTAATGAAATAGTATTTATTGGATTGGTTAATTGGTAAAGAATAAATGGGATAGGATATATATTTACGAAATGTTTCTTGATATTTGGTTACCAAATTTTTGTCA
>DAHXPE010000016.1 GCA_027364495.1 Candidatus Heimdallarchaeota archaeon
GCTAGCAGTGCCAATTTTACTTTAGTTAAGGGAAAAGATAAAATAATTGTTCTATGAAAAATAATTTCAAATATTTAAAGTAATAAACAATGAATTATCCTTTTCTATTTTTGCATTAATAAATTCTTTTAATAAGCTATAAAATTACTTTAGATGCATGGAATACTCATTTTTAATTTTAGATTCTTTGACGCAACTAAAAAAGGACTATAAAGAAATTATAGAAATTTTTGCAGAATATAATCTATTCAGGATCGAATCTTTTTTACAATTTAAACCTGATTTAGCCCAAGAAATATATGGAGAAAATATAGAAGATCTATTACAGATTTTTCGACATTCCATTCAATCTAAAGAAGCTTACAATGGATTTTTTGAATATGTAGAATCAAGATTACAAGATTATTTTAAATATTTTTGTATTCACCAAGGAAACATACCAATAGCTCAAGCCATGATTCAAAAATATACAGAAACAATTGTGATATTACATTGGGTCTATGTAAGACCTGAATTTCGAGGAAATCATTTTGGAGATATATTACTTGATAAGATCATCAAAACAGCTAAGAAAGATGGATTTTCAAAAATGTACTTAGAAACAATTCCTACGTTAACTACGGCTTTAAAATTATATGAAAAATTTGGTTTTGTTTATCGAGATTATTATCCAACCACCTATCTCACACCTGAAAGAGCAGAAAAAATGGAAGCAATATTTATGGAATATGATATAAAACCTTAAATATCTTAATGTAAAATTCCATTTTTTAATAGATTGGATCTTTCCTTTATTATATTCTTAATTTTATCACGATCCCTTGGGTAAGAACTATAAACGAAAAAATAAATAAATAAACAAATTAACCATGGTATGACAGTGGAGATAACCAGTGCATTTGCTAACGCATTAATATTATTTTCTCTAATGGTGTAACTTAATTTACTTAAATCAATGAGAGATTTACCTGTGGCTGGGATATAACCGAAAATATTATCAGCTAAGAAACTCACAATAAGTGTTCCAGAAGCAGCAATTGATCCTTCTAAAAGATTATCGATCGCATAAGCACTGCCTCTTATTTCTGGTTCAAATATCTCACTAAATATTGGATAATTTGTAGCTGAGGCAGACCAAGAAATCGTAAAACCTGTAAAAGATCCAACTAAAATAAATAAAGAAATCGTCAAAATTGAATTATCATGAGGAAGAATCCAGAAAAATGTTATCATTAGTGGAATACCGGAAAAAACTGATATTTGCGAAATTATAATTCTTCCTTTATCATAGTCCCATTTTGAAGCTTTATCCCCAATCCATCCGCCAAAAAGATTACCTAAAGCTGCGCCTATTGCAACAACTGCAAAAATTATTCCGGCAATGATAGATGGAAAACCAACCCATTCAAACCAGGTTATTGCAAAAACTAATGAAGCGAAAGAGAGACTTCCAGCAATACCTTGTGCTACAATTAAAATGTATGTTCTATTAGAAAGAATTTTTATAAAATCAGTTTTAGAAATTGAGAAAAAATGTTCTGTCCTTGGATTAATAACGTTGTGCAACTCATTTTCAGCATTTCCACGGACAGGATCTATTCCATATTTAAAATTTATTAATGCTATAAAGATGCTGAAAGTTGATATTGCAAAAAAAACTAATCTCCAACCATCAATTCCAAAGTAAATATCAGAACCAATTGCAGTAGCAAATAAAGTACCCACTATCGCTCCTATAACAGCTGTGAGTCCTAACCAACCAAAAGCTATTCCCCGTTCCTCTTCAAAGAAATAATCTGTTATAAGTGATTGAGCAGTTGGAATAATAACAGCTAATCCTATACCAGTCATTGCTCTAAAGAAAAGCATATTTACATAAGTGTCACTGGTCCCTAATAGAAATGTAAACAACCCCCATAAAAAACAACCTAACGAAAGAATTGTTTTTCTGGATTGAGTATCTGATAACCATCCCCAAATAGGCGTTGAGACTGATTGTAAAAGTGAACCAACAGCGGTTATAGCTCCTAATTGGACTAAAGAAAATCCCAACCTCTGTTGAAGTGGAAGATATATTGCTGGTAGTATTTGGTCATCAGCTTCATCAATAATACTTGCGCTATTGATTAGAATCTGAGTTCTTGAACGATTAGATAAAAATTGTTCTTCTAATTCCTTATTCTCGCTATTAGAATCGACGACTACCGTATTCAAATGAAACACGTGTTATTTAAGTTTCACATAGAATTTTATCTAAATGCTTTGAAAAGCTTTTCTATGTAACATTCTCAAATCTTTTTAATAAATATTTTTTGGTTTTAAAACGGTTAAAAATTATGTCTAAAATTGAATTAGAAAATAAAAATATTCCTTTTAGTGAGGTTGCTTCCTTTCCACCACCAGGGATGTCTATCCCTTCTGATTTTAAATTTAGCTTTGATGATACGTATGTAGCTTATATTTATGATCCTGAAAATGGTTTAAACAGGCAATTATGGTTGTTAAATACTCTAACTAATGAACAAAAGCTTCTTTTTAAATCATCCGATAAAGAATCAGAAGACAATATATCAGCAGATGAAAAACTTAGACGAGAACGTCAAAGAATGATTGGGTTAGGAGTAATATTTTTTCAATGGGCTGAAAAAGTAAATCACTTAGTTTTTTCTAATTCAGCCGGGTTATTTACCATTGACTTTGAAAAAGAACATTTTGAACCCAAAAAAATAATTGATTTGACGGATAAAATAATTATTGACCCACAACTATCACCGGATGGGAAATGGATTTGTTATGTTTCAAATAGAGAATTGTTCATTACATCCTTTGACGGATTAGAAACCAGACAATTAACCTTTGATGCTAAAGAAAAAGATGTAACGAATGGCGATGCTGAATTTGTTGCTCAAGAAGAAATGAGAAGAAAACATGGATTTTGGTGGTCCCCTGATAGCCAAAAAATAGCGTTTAATCAAGTTGATGAAAAACATATTCCTTTATATAGAATCATTCATCAAGGAAAGGATAAAATAAATGAAAAAGATCAGGATGTTTATCATTATCCTTTCGTAGGTGAAAAAAACGCTATAGTAAGACTTGCTGTTCTTGACATAAATAATTCAGATCCCATATGGATGGATTTAGGACCCGATGAAGATATATACCTTGCAAGAGTTGATTGGTTTTCTGATATCATTTTAACAGCACAAATTGAAAATAGAAAGCAATCTGAATTAATTTTAGTTAAATTTGACCTTTCCACTGGTAAACAATCATTAATACTTAAAGAAACTAACTAAATGTATCGA
>DAHXPE010000020.1 GCA_027364495.1 Candidatus Heimdallarchaeota archaeon
AAAAATACTTCCAAAGGTATACCCTATTCTGGTTGAATTTTTTATTGATGCTCCAAAAACGGCTACCATTTAATGAACGTGATGGTAAGGAGCTCATATTTAGTACTAAAATATCTATTTTCAAATATTTTTTTGAGAATTTTATTTTAGCAATGATTTTAGTACCTCTTACAGCCTCTCCAATATTCATAGTCTCAGTACTATATTTAGGCATAACAACTGATACAGTTGTCTCGATGGCTATTGCAGTAATTCTTCCTATATCATTTGTTATGGTTGTAGCAATGGTATCCGTTTTTGGAGCATCAATAAAAAATTCAACCAGAATAGGGTATACCTTTGGAAGTATTTTTTACATTGTTTGTTTTGTCCTTGACCTATTAACCTCTGAAATCAGTTCTTCACGATTTCAGTTTCGTTTCTTAAATCAGTACTACACGATTTCAGTTTCGTTTCTTAACAATTTCAGCCCTCTTTATCAAATGGGCATTATTGAAAATGCATCACAGCGAACTTGGAATGTTTCTTATCTTTTAGCCTGTTTAATTGTTGTAATAACAATTTTTATATTAACTTTGGTTTTTTTATACAGAACTGATTATATAGAATCACGAGGTGGATCTATAAGTCAAATAACAACGAAAAATGAAAACAAACGAAAATTAGTTTCTAAATTTTCATTTATACGAACTCCTATCGAATCGGTATTATCCAAAGTAGGTTGGAAATACCCAGCATTCAGAGATCAATTACAATCTTCTGCTGGCTTCTTTATTCTCTATACCATCGTTACAACACTATTGGTAATGGTTGTAGTCATTGCATATCCAGGTAATACAAATATGAAAGAAATTCTTCCTTCATTAAATCAAAGCGTTCTATCTAATCCAATATTCGCTGGTTTTATGTTTGGCCACGTTGTGAATGTCACCAATGGTGCTAATTTAGAAGGATTTTTGTTATTTAAGCTCTTAACATTTCATTGGATGTATTATGGTCCTTTCCTCTTTATTGGAACTTATTACGTTGTAATGCGTGATAAAAATGATAAATATGATGAAATTACTTGGTCTTTACCCCAGAGCAGATCATCAGTCCTTATTTCAAGAACAGGAGCTACGATACTCTATTTTTGGATCACTATTTTTATCAACTGGCTTGGTTTATGGGCTACTATTCCAATTCTTGCTACATACATGACCATAACTCCACCAAACGTTACAGCCACTATTATAACCTTTATATTTTTGGCTTTAGGATATAGTTTATTTTTAATTTTGTTTATAGCTATTGCTGTAACAGTGAATTCTCGGTACGTTATAATCACTTTAGTTGGTGTATTTATTTTAGCAATATTTATTCCGATAGTGTCATATTCAACAAAGACTATTTGGCTTGACTATTTATCGCCATTCAAATACTTCGATGTTGTCGGACTGCTAATTAATCAGGTGAATGTTGTTACCACTGCTATTCCAACAATTTTGATCGGCGGAATTATAGTTCTTGTTATTTATATTGCATCAATTAAAGTTATAACCCCAAGAAAGGATATAGTATAAAAACCTGAAATTTCAACTCATTCTTTTTTTTTTTATCTTTTAATTCTTGTAAGGTGTACGTAATTTTAGTAAAAAGTAAATATTAAATCCAATAATGTAGTTTTATCTATTTAGTTCACAAAATAATTTAAACAATGACTTTTAAACCTACAAAAATAGGTTCGTGAAAAATTCTGACCGATCTTAAAATAATTCTAGGCGGAGATCGTGGTGTTGGCAAAACACGTCTATTTAGATCCCTTTTTAACATGCCTTTGTCTGATGTTTCTGCTTATTATCCTACCTTTGAACCTATTATTAATAATATTACTATGAATGAATTATCGCTTGAGATTTGGGATTTACCAGGTGTTTTGAGAGCTGATTTAGAAACAACTGCTTTAGCTAATTTTACGAAACTTGGTGGTGCGATCCTGTTATTTGATTTAACCAGAATATCTACATATGAATCAGTTTCAAAATGGGTTGAAAAAATATGGATTGATTCTCCTGGTGCTCCTATTATTATTGTCGCTAACAAATTGGATTTGGCTCCAACCAATAAAGATTCTAAAAAAATGATCCAATTTGCTCAGAATTTTGTTAATAAAATCAATAAAAACACCAGTTTCTACTGTAAATTGATGGAAATCTCTGCCATCAAAGATAAAAACGCTTTTCGAGTATTTAACGAATTATTAGTGGCTATTCAGTATCTAAAAGGTGGTAAAAATGCACCTATTGTAATGTCAGAATTAGAACAACGTATCAAACCTATTCAGGAAAAAGGTAAAGAAACATATCAAAAACCTATCTTTGCTGAAGAAGATAAGATTCTTACTGATCTTGAAAAGGTTTTTGCACATACAACATCTAACCCTAAACCGGCAACAATCCAAAAAATTACTTTATTTTTAAAAAATAATCGTGAAATAAGAAAAACCTTTATGCATTTGAAGCAATTCTATGTTGATGAATTAATACAAGATGCCCAATCAAATGATCAATGGCTTATTGAAGAAAACTTTTTTTACCTGGTTATTTGGAAATTTTTGGAGCAAATGTTAAAGCAAGCAATTTCTCAGGCTGAATTAAATTCATGGTGTAAACAATTTACTGATTTATTTATAGTTGAAAAAGAATCGTTTGACCGATTGATGGATTTATCAAACAAAAGTGCTGTGAATTTACTAATGAAATTTAAGAATGATCCTCAACTAATTCAATCCGGCCAATTTGAAATGGAAATTTATGTTGCCTATCGTGATGAAGTATATGAATCTTAACATATTTCCACGTTTTTATCGTTAATTAGCTGTCTATGATAATTTTTTTTTTTACCTGTCTTTTTTTAAACTTAAAAGTTTTGTTTTAAATAATTGAACCAAACAGAAAAATTTAACGAATTATTCCAACACTAATCTTTCTTATCATTAACAATAATTGAACCTTAAATTATATTTGATTAGATTATTAAAATTCCTGGAGCAATATTATACTGCATTCTATTGAAATTCTACCTTTAGAGTTCGAATCACTCACAAATGAATTAAATAAAATACTTGGTATGGTTGCTATTTACATAGTGGGAAATTGTATTGCTATTTTTGATGGGAGAATTAAAAGCGAATTAAAGTTAGGACCAAGATTCTTACTTATTAAATCGGATACCAGCATTATCCTTCATGGTGATACCTCTGTTAAACCATTGAATTGGCAAAAAGCTTATGATGGTAAAATAGAATTTAATTACAATGACAAAGGATTAGAAATGTATACGTACCGTCCTAAAACTGAAGAAACATTCAAGATTTTATTCACAGAAGTATTCCATGCCTTTTCCTTTGATTCAGCTGATTCTACAAGATTAGAAATCGAAGGAGATGAGCGAGACCTTGTAAAATATTTAGTTTCAAATCCAAACGACATCGAGGAAGGTTTAACAATTGTATCAAGAGAAAAAGAAACATTGGTAGGATTTATTGATATAGAAGCTATTGATAAGAATGGTAAAACTATCATCATTGAGGTAAAAAAACAGAAAGCAACCCCTAAAGATGCCTACCAATTGCTCCGATATATTGAAACATTAGAAAAACAGCAAAAGATTCGTTACCGAGGAATGCTTATTTCAGCTGGCACTCCTTCAAAAGTTAAGGAATTTTTGAAACAAAATAAATTAGAGTGGCTCGATGTTCAATGGCAAGAATTATTCCCAAGCTTAAAACGAGGAAAAACAAAAAACTTAAGCGATTATTTTTCATAAAAAATGGTGATGCTAATGGATCAAAATGAAATTTTTAGACCTGATTTGGTTAGTATTTACCCAGATATAGAAAAATTACAGAAATCTTCTTTTTCCCTTCAGGAAAAGTTCTTAGATCCATTCTTTGACCCTTTGCCCAAAGGAATAGGAAAGACCATTTTTCTCCTTTTCATTATTTTTACGTTTACAAATATCTTAGCCTTCGTAGTAATTTTAATCTATTATATTACTGGTCCAAGAAAAACTAAAAAATCAATTCCCAGAAAAAACACAGCTGAAGAATGGTTTTTTTATGCTGAAAAATGCCTAAAATATTCTTTTAATGATGAAATCCTAGATGCCTATAAACGAGCACTTAAATTGGAACCTGATAATGGTCAAATACAACTAAGATACAACCAATTTTTAGCAAGTGAATACGTTCAGAATAAAACTCCAGCTACCGGTCAACCAGTAGGAATACAAAAGAAAATAAAAGCAGATAACCCATACAAAGACTATAAAGAGCTTTTAAACGGTTGGAAAGAAGCTCATCCTGATGAATCTATTAGAAATCCTATAAAGCCAAAAAAAGTTGAACAATCATTTGCCTTAGCAGCATGGCTTGCATTTGACACAAAACATTACTCTGATTGCATAGAGTTTGGTGAATATAGTATCAAAGTAGGAGAATTCAATGATACAAAGAAAGATAATGAGAAAAAAATTGAATTATTGATTTTACTTAGCACTGCAAAAATACTTCAGAAAAATCAAAAAGAAGGATTGGGTTATCTTATACAGGCTTCGACACTTTCTTATAAATCTTTTAAGCCATTAGAAGCAATGACCTGGGAATTATTAGGTGAATGCTTTAATGAAAATAAACAGGAAAAAGCAGCTGAATATTGTTACTTACTAGCTCAGAAAAAAGATAGTAAAAGATGGATTTCTGCCTATCGACTCTTTAGATACTATGCTAGGATAAAAGAACATCAAAAGAGTTCTTTTTATAAGAGTAGATATATTGCAATGCAAAAAGAATTATCACCTTTGTAATTCCTATCTGATTAATGTAATAAAGATTAAAATGAGCTTAATGATAATCCAAAACTCTTTAAAGATGTTTTTAAATAATTTGATAGCTCTAACCAAGGCTTTAAATAATGCCAAATTTAATATATAACCGTTAGTTATATATTTAAATAATTGAGCTAAAAGAAGAAATAGTGATATTATGCCAGATGCAGATGATTTAGAATTAGAACAATTACGATTAAAAAGAATGCAACAAATGATGGCTCAAAGACCCAATCAACAACAGATAGAAGAAAAAGGACCACAAATTCCAGTTGGAATAGTCCATCTGAATGAGCAGATTTTTGATATGTACTTACAGGAATATAAAGACACCCCTATCTTCATTGACTACTGGGCCGAGTGGTGTGGACCTTGTAAACGGATAGCACCAGTTGTTGAAGCGCTAGAACGCAAATACCGTGGTAAGATGATTTTTGCCAAGGTTAATACCGATGAAGAACAGAGCTTAGCCATGCGTTTTAATATTATGAGTATTCCTAATTTCCACATTTTTCACAATATGCGTATTGTTGATAACTTTGTTGGAGCTCTTCCTGCCCAGCAATTCGAACAACATATTATCAATGTTTTAAGAAAGCTCAAAAAAATCTAAGTGATTATCATGGCTCATACTTTTAGTATTAAAATGACCAAGACTGGTCCTATGGAATTCAAAACCGAATTTGATAAAGAAATATTTCCTGATCTTATGTTTGATGAACCTGCTGAGTCAGGTGGTGACGATCACTATCCTAATGCCTCCCGTGTTTTGACCGCAGCTGTTATGAATTGCTTATCTGCATCATTTACTTTTTGTTTATCCAAAAGTCATATTCCAATGGATAATTTTGAACTCACAGCCACAGCAACGACTACTCTTGATCGTAATGAACAAAATCGATTGCGTGTTAAAAATATCAATGTTACCTTAAAGCCTAATCTTAATGGAGAATTATCTTCTGAAGAATTTAAAGCTAAAATAGAGAGATGCATTTCAATATTTCAAGACTATTGTGTCGTATCTGCATCAGTCAAAAAAGGTATTGATATTACGACGAATGTTGAAATTTAATGTAATTTATTTTAGAACATAAGCATATTAACGATCTTATAAATCATTTATTAAACCTAACAAGATTAAAGCTATGGCATTGAGAAAAAGTATTAATTCAACGCCTATTGTCATAAGATTTAGAAAAACAATTAATATAAACAATCCAGATAATAAAATTAGTGCAAAATAGATGAACCGTTTTTTTCTCTGTTCTTCAAAATAATTAATCATTCTTTCTATGCTATAATCAAGTTCCTTAACTCTATTTACCAGAAAAAACCTAGAAAATAATTAAAAACTATCCTATTATTGATGCTCTTTTTACTGATAATTTCATAAATTAATACATAATTGGAGAACTATAATATTCCGTTAGAAAAAAGACCAAATTGATCGGTTAGGTTATTAAATTTCTTGAAATTGGAATCTGCCTAAAAGTTGAGCTAATTCGTTTGAAATTGACGTAAGTGATTGAATACTTGCCGTTAATTCTTCCATTACTGCTGTTTGTTGCTCAGTCGCCGTAGCTGTTTGCTCAGAACTTCCAGCTGTTTTTTCTGATAATGTTTGTATATTTAATGCCTCTTTTGTAATTCTATTCAAATTTTCATATATTTGTTGTTCTGATTGTCCGATTTGTTTTGTAATTGTTCCGGAGTTACTATTTGCGTCTTCAGATAATTTTCTTATATTTTGAGCTACAACATCAAAACCTCGACCATATTCACCAGCTCTTGCGGCTTCAATTGATGCATTCAAAGCTAAAATATTTGTTTGCTCTGATATAGAAATAATAAGCGATGCTTTATTTTCAATTTCTTTGAAATTTGTTTGCACATTTTCTTTCATACTATTAATCATTTGATTTATCTGATTAATACCTGAGAGTTGATTGGCGGAATATTTACTCACTTCTTGCATATTTCCACTCATTTCTTCAGACATTGCTGAGGTTTCTTCGCTTGAACTAGCAACTGTTGATGCAGTATCATTTATTAATTGTGCTGTCTTCTTTATTTTATCTAAACTAGTACGTAGGGTATCATACATATTTTTGAAGGACATTAAGATTGTTCCAAATTCGTCTTTTCGTTTGGGTGTATCTATTTCATTCGTTAAATCACCATTTTTTATATATTCAGAATATTTTGTCAGAATATTGATTGGACCTTGAACGTAACGAATATCCAGAATAAGTAAAGTTAGAATAATTATACCAGCTGGAATTGATACACCAATCGTGACTAAATAGTCAAAATCATAATATACTTCTATCAAAACAGTTATTAAAGCAATTAATGCAACAATAATGAAACTAGCAGTTTGTATAAAAGGAAATTGTGTCTTATATCGATAATAAACAGAAAGCAATATTATTGAAAATACTACTAAGAGACTTACAACAATGAATATAAACTTGTCAAATGTTAATATTACTGATGTCATGAATCGGTGACTTCTCCAATTAATTTTTTAATGTTTAGGTATTTTATTTTTTTTTCTTCTTTATTATAAATTATCCTTGAAAAAGAATCTAGATGAGAATGTTTTAGCGTTATGGCTGAATAGAGAGCATTTAAGAATTGTAATCGAGTCAAGGATAAAGAAGGATTTTCCATATATAATCTCGCTGAATTCCCAATGATCATAAGCGGAAATAGTTTATCTCTTGGTTGACCATACCATATTGTTAGATCGATTCGCCCAAGTGGGTATTTGTATAATTCAAGGATGACCTCTTCTCGACTTGGAAATTTTATGAACTTTTTGTTGATAACTTTAGATAATTCGAGCGGATCCTCATTGACTGATTTTCCAGTATAAATAAAGAGTTTTCTATCACCCTCCTTTGTTTTTTCTTCTAATTCTCTCATTTTATCAAGAATATATCCGTGTCCAAAATTACTATAAAGATGATTGAAACCAGCAAATATTACTTGGATATTTAGATCATGATAAAATTTTAGATAATCTGGGTGTTCTATAACCGATAATAAGCCTATTTTTATTAATTTATTTAAATAAATGCCATCACGATTGAACGCAGACTCATCCATTGCCAATACAATCAGATGTTTAATTCCATGTTCAAAAAACATAGTAAATAAATCGATCATGGTTTTTCTTGTCAATTCTAAATAATCATCTAACATGCTATTATCCCATTCAACAATCCCTTTATTATTAAAAAGCGAATAATATGTTCTTGTTCCATCTATTGGAAAATACAGTGTATCAATATGCTCTTTTTCGCAAATGAATGAAATTTCCTTAGCATTAAGATTTTGAAATTGATTGTAACCCATTGGAAATCTTAAATCTATTCCCATAATTATGTCTCATATTTTAATATATTTAATAGGCAATACATTGCTATTAAACTAAAGAGAGGTCCATGAGAAAGATCATTGTAGCGTAATGGTCGGGGGCCTGTGCCTTCAGGATAACTTTTACGAATGACATTATCATTATCTCGTAAGTGGTTAATAAAGTAATTATACGTTAGTTTATGCTGAACACTTTGATGATTTAAGCACGATAGCGCAATTAAGCCATAGATTGTGCTTTGTTGTTCAGCTATGAATTGAGTTTTAACGGTAGCTCCAAATGTTCCATTAGGATTTTGTATGTTCATTAAAAACAAAAACATCCTTTGTTCAAGATTGTTAACAAGTTTTCTTATTTCTTTATCAGCATACAAATCAATTTTGCTTTTTTTAATAAAATAAAGTGAAATAGCTACCTGTGCTATAGAATATATTTTACTAAAGGAATATGATTGATCATTAAAATACCCCTCTTTGTTTTGTTGTACATTAAGCCACATGAGACCTTCCTTGACTATTTCAAATACAGATTCGTCAGAAAAATAATTTGTAATGACACTTGCTAATAAAATTCCACGAGCCGTCATCTCCGATAGTGGATCCTCAGAGCCAATATAGGTTACAAAACTACCATTTTTCCTGACAGCTTGATAATAATTTGTAAGTGATCGTATAATTGCTTCTTCTATATCTTGCCCACCAAAATTTTGATGAAACTCATTTAAATAAAGGAGAGTCAAGCTAGTCATATCAAAATCAGAAGGAGCTTCTGCAATAACGCCCCATCCACCATCCGCATGTTGTAAATGTAATAATTCATTTACAAGAAGCCGATTAGAAGGAACTTGTCTCGTCCATAATGCTTTAAAACTATAAAGAAGAACTGTATTATAGTGAGACATAGAAGAAAGAATAGAGAGCCCTACATTAGAATATTTAAGAACATAATCTTCAGCCAGAGAAAGTTTTTTCTTGAAGCTCTCATGAAGAGTTTCAACATCTAAAAACTTTAAAGAATGAAGAATAATTAGTGTTGTGGTATGATTTTGAAAAAATGAACCATTTGAAGATTGTGAGTTTAATATCAAATCAGTAATCTGTGTTTTTTTATCAATGTCTTGAGTTATAAATAATTTAACAAGAAAAGGATAAATCACATTCCAATTATTTGATCGATCTACATTTTTCTTTTTTTCTTTTTGATAATCAGCCATCATTTTCTGTATTTTTTGTAAAAGATAATTAAATGATTTATCTTTATTTATTGAGATGAATAAAGCAGAAACAAAAAAAATAAGTATTTTTCTCTCGTAATTTTCCTTTGTATCTATTTCAAAGGCTTCACGTAAGAGTCCTGAAAATAGCTTTACCCAATGATCCATATTTATTTCAGATGCGCGATAAAGTGTTAACATTTGGTATTGGATATTCACATCCAATCCAGAATCAGATGTTGTAAGAACTTCATCTGTTACTTTTTCAATCATAATATCAATTGGCTGGTTCTGGCCTGGATAATATTTCTTGATATAAGAAGCCAGTAGAAGAGATTCCAGTAAACGTGGTGCAAAGGAAATGTCAAGAAAAACTCCTTTTTGATCTAAATGATCAAAAAGATATGATTCAGTTGCAAAAATAATATCTTCTATAACTTTAATTTTGGCTGATTCTGATTTTACAGCATTAGGTATATTTTTTGACGTACCTTGTAGATTTATTGCCATGAGCTATTCTCCTTTACCAGTACTTGTCCCAGATATGACCTTGATGAGGATAAGACGGTTAGTTTTGGATGAATTAATTATTATGAACTAAAATTAAGCTATCCATTTGTCATTTCTAATAAATTGCAAGTAAAAATATAAAGTGATTTGATGAATTTAACTCACTCATAGTAAAGGCATCTAGAAAATATAGAGAAAATATATAGGAAAAATATTAAAAAAGAAGATTCATAAGATGTTTTAAGATTTTAATCTCATTAATACAATGTTTCCTTTTAATGATAGGAACATGCGATCTCTGACTAAAAAATTACATCTTTCTATTCAGAATCAGGGAGTAAAATTAATGGTTATGTAGGTTTTATAATATTATTTAATGAGCAATACATTTTACCTTTAGACGTAATTTTAACTTCCACATTTTTACCATTTCTTCATTTTTCTATAAAATCATTTTGTAACAGTTTATCAGCGACAAAAGAGACTTTTGAGATTCCACTACTGAGATTTGAATCCCAACCTGATTTTTTAGCTATTATTCCTAATGAATCAGATAATCCATCAAGATCAATGAGTTATTATAAGATAATTCTTTCTGAATCGCTTGGCCGTAGTAATGCATCACTGGTATATCAAATTCTGATTCTAAAAATAAATAGCCTTTAGTTCTTAGCATCATGGCTAATGAAAATAGTCAAAATGTTTCATAGGATTATAGTAGCACCTAAAATTTTCCTCATAAATCGTTTTTGAATTTGATATTTATTACTTTTTCAAACTAATTCATTAGTAACCCAAGTATTAATCTTTTTTTGAACAGCTATACGTAATTAGGTTACTATGATTCAAAGCATTATCTTACAAATTTAGGAAAGATTGGTATCTAGTATTATTTTCGATATAGAAATAAATTTTTATTTTCTTTTATTGTGAAAACCTTAACATCTATAAGTAAATGAAAGTAAAAATTTCTTGGTTGAGCCATAATGAATAATAAATGGACAGAAAAAGATATTCCAGATCTAATTGAAAAAGTAATAATCATCACTGGAGCTAATAATGGTATTGGTTTTGAAAATGTTAAACAATTCACTCAAAAAAATGCAACTGTCATAATGGCTTGCAGGAATATGGATAAAGGACAAAAATCCTTGGAAAAAGTCAAGTTAAAATTACCAAATGCTAAAATAGAGCTAATGGAGTTGGATCTAGCAAGTTTAGAATCAATAAAGATATTTTCAAAATCATTTAAACAAAAATACAATCGTTTAGATGTTCTTTTAAACAATGCTGGTATAATGATGGTTCCATACAGAAAGACAGCGGATGGCTTTGAAAGTCAAGTGGGGACTAATCACTTAGGACATTTTGCACTCACTGCTCAGCTTTATAATTTGTTACGACAGAATGAAGGATCTAGAGTTGTTAATGTCAGTAGCGATGCCCATAAATCAGGAAAAATGGATTGGAATGATTTTTTGTTTGAGACAAATTATGGACGAATAAAAGCTTATGGTAGGTCGAAACTTGCAAATCTCTTGTTTACATATGAAATGGATCGCAGACTGCGTTCAAAAGGTGTAACCATACTTTCAGTAGCTTCACATCCAGGAACTGCCAGAACCAACCTTTCAGATCATCTCTTCGGCCCTTCAAAATATGTTTTAAAACCAATTGTATTTGCCTTAATAGCCCAAAGTGCCTATAAAGGATCCTTGCCAAGTGCAAGGGCAGCAACAGATCCTAATGTTCAAAGTGGACAATATTATGGACCTAAAGGTGTTTTTGGTACAGAAACAAGGGGATGGCCGACAATTGTCCAATCAAATGAGCGATCTCATAACATGGATGATGCTAAAAAATTATGGGATGTCTCTGAAAAGCTGACAGGCATTAAATTTGAAATTTGATTTATGAAGAAATTGGTTTATGTTTTTAAATAGGAAGTCTTGCACTGCATTTCGGGCATTCTACTAAATTTTCTGACGAAGGATCAGAATAATCACATTCTACACAAGTATTCAAAAGATCAAAGGCAAATTTATCCAATTCAATACCACAAGTATTAAACTAAAGATATTGTTCTCCAAATATGCTGAAAGAAAAAGAATACCAGTATCGACATTACAATAACAAAAATTCTTTAGGTTTTTAATTAGAGGCAAATTGAACATTTTTATGTTGAATGTAATTATTAAGCCCTTTCCTGAAATTCTTGATATAAAGAAAAGATCTACTAAACTTTAGAAAAAATAAAACCCATTCATCCCCAGAAAAAGAAAAAAGAATAGAAGTTATATTATTTCAGCTTACTTTTGAGAAGCTAATTTAATATCGTTTTCTTTAACGGTTTTTCGTCCGCTGTGTCTAGCAATTTCTACGGCATATCGTGCAATTTTCATACCATATTCAGAAACTACTTCATTCATTCTTTCTACTGCATCTGCTGAGACTCTCTGAGCTCCAGCATCTCTTACAAGTTTTTCGACTCTAGCGTTTGCAAAGTTACCGGCCATTTTTAATATCTCCAATTTTTAAGATTTTCTTACCATTTAAACGTTATTCATACTTTTTTGAAAAAATTACTTGGATGTCATTTAAAACATATTTTTCATTTTTTCTCTGCATTCATTACATCTAATGGCAATGTAATTAACATAAAATTTTAAACCTATTTAAAGTTTTTGTTTCTTAATGACTATCATTAGTTATGTGTTAAGAGTAAGAGTCATTATGTTTGGCTATCATGTCCAACATTTGCTAGTAGATTCAATGCTAATAATTAATTCCACCTCTAGTAAAAGACAATTATTTTTCTTTTTCATTTCGCAGTACCTAATCTTTGGTAACTTCTTTTCAATTTTTCTTCCTTTTGCTTTTTAGAACCGACTTTATTCTTTAATTATAAATGTTTTTAGCACAGGTTTAATATAAACTAGGTAAAAAAAGTAGCAAAATTACCCAGTAATCAAGTTATGATTTATTCAATGATTATCAATTGAATCTTGTAGCCTAAATAAGTTCAAATTATTTTAAAAAAGTCTAAAATTTGGTTTTTATTTTTTGTATTTCAAAGGTATTATTACCCATTAGAAAAAAAATTTTGATTTTATCCTTTAAGTTTCCCTCAATTAGTAATAGCTCATTTTTTTATCTCTTACTGTTTATTTTGAGTCTAAAAATAAGGGTTTTTTTTAAAATTTTTTTTTCACGATTTCAAAAATTGTTTTAACTGTTTTATCAATATTTCCATTATTTTGTATTTTGTGAACTTCACCTAATCTATCTCTCCATAATACATCTGCAATGTCATACATTTTTCGAACCTTTTCCTGTTTTGATTCACTTTCATAATGATCTGGTTCCCGCAACTTCTGTAATTCGTTTATTTTGAAATCTCTCGTTATTATAAATGTCATATCTGGTAGATATTCATCGAACCATGAATATAGTTCCCAGACCTTTGTTGCGTTTAATCCATCTACAGAAGCATAGATTGGTCCTGATAAATTGTATCTTATTATGAATAGTATGTAATCTGACTCTTTTTTAGCTTGTTTAATTTCTTCTAGGTATTCATATCTATGAGCCGTATTTAATAATTGAAAGATAATTCCATCTGCCTCTGACCAGGTTTTATCTAATAATTTTTTCCTTAGTATTCTACCTATTTCTGTTTCCATATTTGGAAACTGAATTAACTTGAATTTTTTTCCTGGAAATGATATTTCAGCTTCTTTGAGTACCAATTCTACTAAAGAATTTTTTCCTACGAAATCTGGTCCTTCAATTGAGATTATCACGGTTCGTTACCTTATTATCGTTTGTTTACTTTTCCTAAAAAATCACCTATAATGATATTTACTACGTATTATTATTTCTCTTATTAATTTTTCTGACCGTCCTATTCATGTCGTTCATACAAGATATATTTGAATCCATTGCTAACGAATCTGAAACTAAAGGTACTTTCTTCAGCGTTGTTAATTATTTAGTCGCTAATGAGGATTCAGCTGGAATAAAGAAAAAAGATATGGAGGATCGTTTTGCTTTTAGAAAATCCTTTTCTGAAATTTTAACCTATCTTAAAGAAAAAAATATCGTTTCCGAAGAAACTTCAAATATTGTTTTAAATTCCGAAGCTAAGGATTATCTCAAACCTATTTTGCAAAATGTTTTAGCTAAATCTTATGGTTCTAAATACGGACAACTACCAGTTAATGAAGAAGTTAATCCTTCAGAAGTTTCGATATTATTGGATTGCCGTTCTGAATTATATAAAGCCTATTAATTTGAAATTTTGTTTTTTGAGATTATGCAAAAACAGATTGTTTAAATATAATGGAAATATAATTTAGTTAACTTAAAACATAAAAAATTATTCTTGTTTAATTTTATAGTATAGGTCTGTTAGGATTTGTCTCATAACATTAACGAATTATTTTTTTCTTATGAAAATGCA
>DAHXPE010000021.1 GCA_027364495.1 Candidatus Heimdallarchaeota archaeon
GCCCAATTCCCCATAAAGGACCAGCCATGTCAATCTTATTACCAGTAGTTCTTTTAAGAGACAAACTCTCTTGATAATATCTTAAAGCATTCTTAAAATCTCTTGTTCGAAAATAAATCGAGCCTAAAGCAAATAAAGTCTGACTCTGGAACTTTATTTTTTCCTGTTCAATACTAATAGTTAAGCTTTCTTTGTAATTATTGATAGCTTCTGCATAATTGCCGCGTCTAACATAAATATCTCCTAAATTAATAAGAATAAGTGCTTTATCAGAGTCATAAGCTGCTTTGGAATAATATACGAGACTTTCATTGTAATGGTGCTGAGCTTGATCAAGATCTTTTTGTAATAATTTGGTTTTTGCAATGTTTTTGAGAGCCTTAGCGACCAAGACATCATTATGTAATTGGTTTGAAGAAAGTTTCAGGGATTGTTCAAAATAAGTTAGAGATTGGTCTATATTCTTGATTTGGTTTATCAGACCTAACATTTCATACCCTTGATAGATTTCAAATAAATAATTATTAGCTGTTGCAATTGCTAATGCTTTCATAGTAGATTCTTGTGCACGATCATAGAATTCTTTTTCAAAATAAACTCTGGCTATCTTATTTAAAGATTTTGCATGATAATATCTGTCACCAAAAGTAATGGACTCATGAACACATTGATCAAGCGTGTTTAAACTTTCGTCAAGCATTTGGAATGTTATTTGTACTGATCCTTTAGAATACAAGAAAATAATTGATTCTTCACGAAGCGGTATGGTAGAGTTTTTTATTTTTATTAGAATACTTTCCGCTGATTCGAGAAGTTGAAAAGCTTCATCTTTTTCTTGAGGATGAACTAAACATAAAGCTTTAAATAATAACAGATGAATATTCTTTTCTTTTCTTACATGTGATATTAGTTCAAGTTTATTGATTTCTTTAGTAGCTAAGTCGAATTTATTAAGAAATATTAAAGATTCAATCAAAAGGAGTTTTTCTTGCATGAAATCAGTCGAGTGAATTGATGAAAGAATGGTATCTTGGTTTCCTTGCAAAAAAAATTGCTTACCAAATTCAATACTCATGAAAAAAGACTCTTTTATTTGATTTAACTAATATGATAAGATTAATTTATAAAACTTTAAAAATTATTTTTTTAATTATTTAATTAATAACTCACTAGTTAATTTTAAAAAAAAGTCTTGAACAGCAAAAGAAAGTAAAAAACAAAAAAGAAAAAGGCTTTAAATTAATTCCTACTCAAACTTGTTTGTAATTGAAAAATTTTTATAAATAAAAAAAATTGAATAGAAATCATTGGTTGTTCATCATTATTTGGAAAAAATTTGTGACAAGAAAACAAAGCGCACGAATTATCCTATTATTATGAGGTAAAAATTATTGGGTAAAATAGAATCCAAAAAAGAAACTGAAACTATTAAGAATTTAATAAATGAATATAGAGATAGTCTTGAACAGCAAAAAAAAGATCTTTTAGAAAAAGAAAAAGCTCTTGAATTATTTTCAATACGTTTAAATGAAAAGGAAGAGGAATTAGCCAGTAAGGAAAAAGCTATCCAGGGTTTTTTAAAAGAAGAGCTCGAATCAGCTATTGATGATAATAGTATACCAAAAGAAAAACGTAAATTATTAATCAATAAGGTTATAGAAGAGATTTTGCTTAATCAGATTGAGGATGAAGAAGAATCTGAAGAAAAGGAGAGGAAATTTTTAAGAAACGAATATCAGAAACTCAAACATAGTTTATTTCACGAAATGACTGAATTAGCACTTGATGAAGAAGAAGAAGACGATTTTGATATCAATGATTCAGAAATAGAGCGAATAAAACAGGAATTAAAAGAAGAACTAGAATTTTTAGAAAAAAGACATCCCAGTTCAGCACAGGAATTGATTGACCTTACGTATTTTGATGAAGAGGAAAATAAAGCACTGGAACAATTTAAAGCATTTTATGAACGTGTTAAACTAAAATATTCTAAATTTGTACTTTTAACGTTTGTAGCTGGACAACAAGAAAAAGAGACTTAAGTAGGAAAGATGATTATCTTTTTTGATACCAATACGCTGTTATTCGTTTATATAAGCTTATTTTTAGTAACATCTCTGTTATATATTTCTTTTAAAACAACTTTAAAGACAACAATTGAAACATTTCTTGTTTCAAGAAAAATATCAAATTATGGTCTTGTTTTGACCATACTAAAATCGTTGCCATTGATTTTAGCTGTAATGTTTGCTTATTTTTTGAGATCAGCAAGATCAGAATTGTATCCTGGCATAATCATAGGACTACTATTTTGTTTATTAGGGGATTATTTTATAGACAGATCCTTAATAGAAGGAATGTTAATGTTTGCAATAGCTCATGTTTTTTTCATCATTACCTTTCTGTATGGTATTGTGCTTCATGAAACAAGTTTTACCTTACGTGACTTTGGATTAATGGGATTTATTACGTTTTTAATAATAATCTATGATTATGTATTTTTAAAATACTTACATTTGTTAAAGATTCCAGAAAAATATGTAACTCCTATAACAGCTTATACAATCCTAATATCTCTCATGCTAGCTTCTTCAATATGGCTTGCTTACACAAATCCTTTACCTGAAGTTGTGCTCTTACCAATAGGCGCATTATTTTTTGTAGTATCTGATTCATTAATAGCACTAAGAGAATTTAGTGGAAAAGAGTTAAGTCACTCGATTTCAAGAATAATGGGAACATATTTCGTGGCTATATTTCTGATCTCAATTACAACGATTGCTTTGTAAAATATGGGGAAAAATTAATAATATTTTTAATTTTAATTTAAATTTAAAAAATAGGTTATAAAATCTCCAATAAGAAAAAATTTATCAACAATCATTTGGAAAAACCTTGTTATTAGGTCTATTAATAATATAAACGGCCCAGGTATCCTAGACCGGTGTT
>DAHXPE010000045.1 GCA_027364495.1 Candidatus Heimdallarchaeota archaeon
CCAAAATTTGTGGTTAATTTACTTCACCAAAGATCTGGATTCTTCCAGTGTTATTTATAAACATCTTCTAAAATATAAAGAAATTTTAGAAAATAGAGCAGAAATAAAAAGAAATAATAAACGAAAATGGTTCGAATTAGCGTGGCCAAGAACAGCGCTACTATTTGAAACAAGAGAAAAAATTCTAGTACGTTATAAATCACAACAAATTATTTGTGCAATAGATCATAATCAAAATTATACGAGTGCAGATTTTCGAATTATAATTGTTAAAAAGCCATTTAATCCGTACGTTTTATTAGGAATATTAAACTCAGATTTGATTAATTGGTTATTGAAGAAACAGACAAAAAAATTAGGAAAAATACATGATTTTTATTCATATATATTGAAAGAAATACCAATTTTATATCCTGAAAAAGACATAGAACAAAAAATAGGGAATTTAGTAAAAAGTATAATAAAATTAAAATCTGAACAAGAAATAATGACTAATAATAAAACTGATTTAGTAAATGCTATTCAAATATCGCAAAAAAATTTGAATGAAGAAATTTATAAATTGTATAATATTACTGAGAAAGAAAAGGAATTGATAAAAAAGGAATAAACACTAAAATATTTATAAGCCAAAGAAAGAGAAATGATAAAGCTATGTTTTTTAAAAAGATCATTAAAAATGTCTTTGAACGGTGTTTATACGAGTAATTGACGTTTAACCAGAACTAGACCCCCGAACATTTATTGTCGTATTTTACGTCTAGACTGATGGATTTGTATTTTTCGCATACTAATTTTGTCGGTCAATTCCTTTAAATACTTTTGTCAGGTAACGTTAATAATCTTTTGTTAGATAATGTTAATAAATCACGGTACAATTTTGTTAAAAAAAGAAATTTATGAATATATTAAAATACATGTTGGTAGTTATACTTAAGCTAAAATAGAATAAATTAAAAGTCAAATTAGACGACTGAAAGTAATCCCATAAAATTAATGATTCAAAAAAAAAATTTATAACTTTAATCGGAAAGATAATAAATTGGATACATTGACAAGTAAGGTTGTCTTATTAGGTGACGGTTCCGTAGGCAAAACTTCAATTAAAAAGCGGTTTGTAGGTTTACAATTTGAAGGGACTTATATGGCAACTATGGGGGCGGATTTTACAATTAAAGAGCATAAGTATAAAACATCCGATGGAAACAATATCATTTTAAAATTCATGATATGGGATTTGGCTGGTCAAACACGATACAATGCTGTGCGACCTCATTATTATGTCGGTTCTCATTCAGCTCTATTAATATATGATGTTACCAATTTTAATTCCGTAGATAGCATTCTTAATTGGGTAACTGAGTTTAAGAAAACTGTTCATCATAGTGTTCCAATTACTTTGATTGGAAATAAAGTTGACCTCAGAGATGATCTAAACGTACCTGGACTTACGTATGAAGATGGTCTAAAGCTCTCACATAAAGTCAATGATTTAGTAAGTAAGTTAGATTCACAGGCAGGAAATTATAACTATTTTAAAGTTAATTTCTATGAAACTTCTGCGAAAACAGGTGCTAATATTAATCAAGCTTTTGATTCATTAGCTGAACATCTTTATATGAGATATTTAGCAGAAAATAGATAAAATTTGTCCATACTTAATATAACGGATATTTAATGTAATTTGGAATCAATAAGAAGAATATTGTCTTTTGTCAATAATTTGAGTTAGAATTACTATTTATTTTGATTTTTCCAGAAACTTTTTTCCAAGAAGTTCAAAAGATTGATTGACATTTTGGTTATAAAGAGCTGAAGTTTCAATATACTGGAGAAAGGTTGCCTTTGAAAATTGTTTACGTAGTTCTTTTAATGTATCTTTTCCTTCGGATTCACTAAAAACTCTTAAATCTTTCAAGTCAGATTTATTACCAACAAGAACACAAATAACATCAGGACACATATCTAGTAATGGTTTAATCCAGTATTCACGTAAATTATCAAGAGTATCTCTGCGAGTAAGGTCAAAAACAAGTAATGCTAAATGAGTTCCTCTCATAAATAATGTTTTAGCCTCAGAGAAACGTTTCTGACCAGCAATATCATGGACTGAAAATGTAAGACTATTATCACCAATGGAAACGGTCTTAGATGATATATCAACACCAATTGTCAATTTGTAGTCTTTTGTAAATGTTTGATCCATAAAACTTCTAACAATAGAAGTTTTTCCTATACCACCTTCACCAGCAACAATAGTTTTGAGAACAAACATGGACATGAGATTCACTTTAGATAAAAAGCGTAATTAAACTTTCATGTAATTGAATTAAAAGGTATTCTCAGTCAGTTTTAGAATTATTGAAATTGGCAAAAAAATATCTTACCAAATATGTGAAATTCGATTTATAAGAAAAATTATAATAAATTTGTAATTTAACATGCTTAATTAAGAAATTCAAAGCAGTGGAGTAATGAACTAGATTTAATTACTGATTGAATCATTTAAAAATGATTTACTATTTTATTCTCATTACTTCATAATAAACAGATTTATTTACATAGATTTGTATTAAAAAAATATAGCAGAAAGGTTCTTCAGTTGTGGTAAAACTCAGTTATGGTAAGAAAGTCTGTCT
>DAHXPE010000051.1 GCA_027364495.1 Candidatus Heimdallarchaeota archaeon
CCTCAACACTGGTTCGAATACCAATAGAGTTAAATTCACCAATAACAGGACAAGGTGACATATCAGTAGGTCCAGCACTTACCCAAATATCATCAGTTGCTTTTTGGCCTGGTTTAGCGGCAACTGCCACTCTATTTGCATTAAAGAATTTCTGTAAGGCAAAAGGATTTTTGTTTGAAAAAATTAAGGCAGTATTTCCTTTTACATGCTCAAAAATGTTTTGAAGATTTGGATTTTTGGTTTTAGCTTTTTCTATGGCTATTCGTTTCAGGGTGTTTTTCGCAATTTTAATTTGAGTATCACCACGAAGTGTTTTTCTAATTCTTTGTAAAACATTCGAGGAAATACCATCTAAATTTGTTAAACCAACCATTGAATATTTAGTGAGTAATGTTTCAATTGATTCTATTTGATTTATTTTTTTCTGAGGATAGATTTTTTGGGAACTCATATTATTTGTCCTCGCTTGATGAATTTAAATTTGTTGTATCACCGCTTTCCAGCTTTCGGACGTAATCAGCGTGAATAACAATAGGTATCGTAATTCGGGAATCTAACAACTCAACAGTAATTTCTTCTCTAGTCACTGTTATAGTTACAATCTTTGCGCGACTTCCTTTGAATGGTCCACTAATGATTTCAACTATATCACCAACTTTAATACCTTGAATCGTAGGTTTGGGTTCTAAATGTTTATTCAAATCATCCAGGGTTGTTTTTCCTAGAATTTTGGCACGAAATTGAGGAATGTCAAGGCAGGTAGCTTCTACATCATGTTTATCGCCTTCAACGAAAATGTAACCCATAACATTTTCAATAACGAGAACTGAAAATATATTCCTATTTTTAAATTCAGATTTCTCTTTAAAGGCTAATGCTGTGTCTTTTTCTTTTCCATTCTTGACACGCACTATGAATATTGCAGAGTAACTCAACCTTTTTCACCAAATGATTTTTTTAATGTATTAACGTTAAAATATGCACTAATTGGATAAAGAGTCCAGTTGCAGCAGCTGATGTTTGCGTCGCAGTAGGGCCTTGGGCTGCAAATAATACATTTCCTACTAGTTTTATTAGAAAACCTAATAAGCCAAGTCCTAACATACCTAAAGTAGTTACGCGTATTACTAACCATAACTCTTTTCTATCAGGCTTAGTAGCTACTTTCATTAACCGTGAAACATCGGCCATAAATCCCATTTTATTTTCATCTTAATTTATTTTAATTTATTAAAAATTCATCATGATTATATATTTGAATTTCAATATTGAAAGAGTTTTAACTAGTAAACTACCAATTCAATTTAAGATTTAATTTGTTATTAAATTAGTGCTTAAATAGATATTCTGAATTTATGTTTTTAAGTTATGATTTTCAGGATAGATTGAATAAAAAAGGAATCAAAAATCCTTTTTTATAAAAGAGACCATATTAGATTTCAAAAATCCAAAGAAAATCTGAAGAAAATAATTTAACATTTAATTAAGAGCGTTTTATTTTTTAAATAACCATTTTTTCTTTCCTTGGTTTCCTTTTTTGGCACTATTGATTTTTTCAAATTCTTTTTCAATTGATTGAAGGCTGAGCTCTTCTTCTGAGCTTTGTTCTTCTTTCTTCAATTCAAGGCCCATTGCTAATGGTATTCCTGCCATAAAATCTTGTATATCTTCTCTAAATCTATAAGCTGAAGCATCATCATTTAAGTTTGATTCTATATCGCTTAATATAGTAATTATTCTTAAAGTTCCTTCAAATTCTTTACTTCTTTCAATTGAAGCACCCCAAATAATTTCTGCACTAGGATCAATATTACGTTTGATTCGTTGAACTACTGCTTCAGCTTCCTTTAGTGACAAGTCTTCACCACCACCAACACAAATTAATGCTTTTCTTGCAGTTGATAAATCCAAATCAACTAATAAAGGATTATTCAGTGCATCATTTACTGCTTCTTCAACTTTTGAATTTTGACTTTTAGATGCTCCCATTCCTATTAAGGCAACACCTCCCTGTCCTAAAACTTTTCTCACATCATTAAAATCCAGATTAACAGCTTGTGGCTTAGTAATTAATTCACTTATTGCAGTCACTGCTCTTACTAAAACTTCATCTGCTATTCTAAATCCCTGTATAACAGTTAGATCTGAATTTAATTTTAATAAACGTTCATTTGGAACTACCACAACTGTATCAGATGACTCATATAATTTTTTTAATCCTTTGGATGCGTTTAGTCCCCTTACTGATCCTTCCATATTAAAGGGAAGTGTACATATTGAAACTGTTAATGCTCCTTTTTCTCTTGCAAGACTAGCTATTACTGAAGCAGCCCCAGTACCGGTACCACCACCTAGTCCACAGGCAATAAAAACCAGATCACCGGTAATTAATTCTTTTAATTCTTCAGTTGATTCAAGAGCAGCTGCTTCCCCAACTGCTGGATCATTACCGGCACCAAAGCCTTTTGTAATTTCATAACCGATAAGAACTTTTTTATGACCAAAGGAGTTTAATAAATCCTGTGCATCGGTATTAACAATCACAATTTCAACGTCGTTTATTCCTAAGGAATCGAGCCTAGAAAAAACTCGTGAGGCAGCATTATTTCCAGCCCCTCCGATTCCGATCATTTGTACTTTCGGTAAGCTACGTCTTAATAATGATGCAATATTTGCATCCATTTCCTGCATACTTTCATAATTATTAGTTAGTCGTTTGGGAAACGGCATTTCTTTATTTTGTTGTGTGATGGGATGATTTTTAGTTTCATCCAATATATCATTTAATATAGAATCCATTATTGATTACTCCAGATTTTATCTTTAGATAAATTCATTTGTACTGAATTTTGCCGGAGATAATATTATCAGAAAATAAGACGTAGATAATATCTTTGAACCAAGGATATGGTATATTGGTACTAAACTTATTTCTCAAAAGATTTTTTATAGAGTGAAAAGGCTAATTCAATATCGTCCTTGGTTATTATTTGTTGGTTTCTGTTTTTTGCTAAATCCCTTGCTTTCAAAACTATTTCGCTACCGATATCCTCAAGTATTCGGCGTAATACTTGTGAGGATTCAATTTTGACTTTTGAACCGCCGTTTTTTCTAATAATTCTATCAATTGAACCTAATGGTATTTCTGGCATTGAGTGTTCCTCAAGAAACGATAAAAAATCAATTTAACTTTAATTGAAGAAGCAACTAAAATTTAATTAGGTTATTGATTTTTCATTTTATTAATTTAATATTTATTTTCCAAGTTTTAATAAAACCAAAATTTTTTTCATTATATATCAGATAAAATTATTCCTAATACTAAATTTCAAAATAAATTCAATTTTTATTGAGTATGGTATTTTAAAAAATTGAACTAGGAATAAAATCACTTACATAAAGGTGTTCATGAATGGGTAGACGACCCGCAAGATGTTATTCAACTATTGATCGACCATCATATACCAGAAAGAAATTTATCCGTGGTGGGCCAGAACCAAAAATTAAAATTTTTGATTTAGGTAACACCAATAAACAAAATGATTTTCCTGTTGTACTCTCATTACGTATTACAGAAGCAACTCAAGTAAGCCATAACGCATTGGAAGCTGCTCGTGTCCAAATCAACCGTTATCTTACCGAAGAAGTCGGAAGAGAAAATTTTTACTTTAAAATTTGTGTTTATCCCCATCACATAATCCGTGAAAACAAGATGATGACTGGAGCAGGTGCAGACCGTGTTCAAGATGGTATGAGACAAGCCTTTGGAAAACCAATGGGTAGTGCCGCTAGAGTCAGACAGGGTCAAACATTATTAATCGTTAAAGTAGCACCTATGCATTTTAAACAAGCAAAAGAGGGTATAAAAAGAGGAAAGTCAAAATTTTCTAAACATACACGAATTTATTTTGATGCAGGGCAAGATTTAGTTAAATAAAAAAATTTTAAATGATGTCACTGACCTAATTGGAGCTCGGGACCTAACGACACCATTATAGGTCTTGAGCAATGAATTACATGTACCTCGCTGATAAAATTATTATTTAACTACGAACACGTAGTCAAAAATCTTTTTTTATTTCAATTGGTTGCAACAACCGATTTGGAATCTTTTTATTGATGCTAACGGGACTAATACTAAGAACTGAAAAAATTTTACCTTAATTTCTTGCAACTTCCTAGATCTGTTATTTTTAAAAGGTGTTAATTTATTATTCGCATATGTTGGTAGCCCGATGAATTTACTATCCTTTTTATCGATATCTAAATAACTTTCATTATAAAATTGATATTAAATATAATGATTTCAATACCTTAAAGAGTCGGAGTCGTATTAGCATTCCTTTATGCACGTTGATAAAAAATTTTTAATCCTTTAGTAATTCGTAATTTTCATTTTTTTATTAGAGAGTGCTGAAAAACTCAATTTAACCTTTTTCGAAAAAGTCAATCTTTATTCAGATTAGCCAATGAAGTTCAAATTTAATTTTTCCTTTTTTCAAAAATCGAATTATTCAGCACACTCTAT
>DAHXPE010000052.1 GCA_027364495.1 Candidatus Heimdallarchaeota archaeon
AAGCCAAGAGCACCTTGTAAAGATTTTTTTCAGAATTTTTACAAAGTTAATAGGTAATCCTAGATTACTAATTTTAGTATTTGGATAACATTTTTTTAATCGAACTTCTTCTCAAAAAAAAGAATGTAAATTTATGGATTAATTTCACCAAAGAAAGAATACTTTTATGAAAAAATCTTTAAAAGCGGAAATTTTTAAAAAATTTGATTTGAATTGAAAAGTTAAGAATTAAATTGGATTTTTTTCTAAAAACCAGACAAATTCGATGATGCCTTTTTTAATTAGATTTCTATTTCTTCGAAATGATAATTCATTTACTTTTTAGCTCTTATTTTTTAAATATAATGTATGTTCTCTAATACAAATGGTTATGCTTTCTCGGAAAAACAAAAATGGTAAAATTATTACTATTTGGAATAAAGAGATTAAATTACTGGCAAATCGACAAGATTATTGCAAAAGTACATAGGTACAGAAGACAAAATGAAGGAGCTGAAAATTTCATTATCTCCTCAAAAATTGGATTATCAACAAATGAATATTGGTGCTTGTGCAGCATTGGATCAAATTGAAAACAAATTAATTTTGTAAAAACAATCGATTCATTTGTTGAAAAACAGCGTCATCAAAATATATCATTGGTGTATATATGCTTATTACGACTATAAATAGTTGCCTTTCACTGGTTAGTAAAAGCCAATTAAGTCGTTGGTTCAAAAATGACTATCTTTCGACAATTTTTCTTCTTGAAGTATTTTTAAATTGTGGTTTAGAAAAAGAGATTAAGAATGAAAATAATAATAAATTATATTGCAGCTTAGTTAAAATTAATATTAGTGAAAATTAAAAGATTATTATTTCAACCAGGTTTTATTAGATTCTTTTTTTCATGGACTCCAAATTGAGTCGTTTATAAAAATTACTTTAATCTTTCAATTCTAAAACTAAAAACCATTGCATTTAGATATTTTTTAGCTCTCTTCTAAAATCATTAAGCCACCTGACGACATACATTTCAAATCTTTCCAGTTCTTCTTCTGAAGGTATCGATCCAGGCTTCATATTGTATAATTTTTCTGTCCACATATCCATTTCTTTTAATGCCCAGTAATCAGTGTCAAATATTTGAACACTTATAATTAACTTTTTCATATCTTCCAGCAAGGGTATCAATCTCTCTACGGTAGCTACAGATTGTAGTCTAATGAGATCCATGAGTTCAATCGCATTTCCCACGTAATCAGCTGCTTTGGTGGGTAATTTTTTCATCTCATGATAATCTATTTTTATTGTCTCTTCCTTTAATGCTTTGTCTATATCACTGCTACCGGTTACTCTTGCGAGTTTTTCTATTCCTTCTGCAAATAATTCCAATAAATTATTGTCTTTTACAAAGCTTTCCCAATTAAATTTATTATTTTTTTCTAATTTAAATCTTAATTGAATAGCTTCTAATAAATGGGATTTTAATTGCTTACTATACACTTCTTGAGCTAAGTCTCCTTTTTCATATGATATACTAAAAAAATGCAACATAGCGATTGCTGAGTACAGACTTGCTTCTAATTTCCAGTAAGCTTCCATTTCAGATGGTATTTTCACTGTGCGAGATGTATTCCAAGGCCAACTTGCTTCTTTAGGTTTTTTTAGCAACACATCTACATTAAATTGAATTAATAAAGGATCGTCTTCTGGTTTTATAATTAATTCAGAAGTTGTTTTTTCTACTTGCTCTCTTGTTGATGCTGGTGCTACACTTTCCTCCTCTTGTAATTTAATTCTTGTTGGTTGTACTTTTTCTTGTACTTTTTCAACTGAGGGTACAGGTATAGATTCTCGTCTTTGTCGAATCTTAACTGGAGGTAACACCCTTCCAGACTTTTGTTCTGGACTAGCAGGTTCTTCTTTTGCTTCTTGGATATGTTGATCGGGTTTAAGAGGTTTTGTTACTGGCTGATCTGGTTGTTTGCTTTGAAATCTCTCTTTAAACCTTGGAGGTAATCTTGTTGGCTTGGGAACATCTCCTTTTGTTTCCTGATAATTTATAGGTCTAGGAGGTTCAATTTCTTCTTTTTTCTCAGGTTCAGGGATATCTTGTAAACTATCTGGAATAGGTTCATTTGAGTCCTTATCTTTCGATTTTTCCTTTTTAGGTTTTTCTTTTGTATTCATTGACATTAATGAGTATTCCTGAAGACATTATTTCTGATGTTCTCTAGCATATTCCAGTTTCTTTTTTAAAATATACAAATCGCGACTATATTTTTTATATAACTTAGAATAATCAAATATTGATATTTCTCCACTTTGGCTTTTTTCTTGTAATCCAGTCATGAGCTCTGATATAGCAATCTGTTCTGATTCAAGTTCAGCTATTTGATCGTTAGTGTTTAAATTCTTAAATGTCTCTTCTAATTCTTTAGGTCCCTTTTGTAATCCAGTACTATCGGATGGTCCTAAGCCTATTGCATTTCTTGCTCTTATTCTTGTTAATTCTTCTTCTTGTTTGGTTATTTGATCTCTCATTTGTGAAATTTGTTTCTTTAATAAGGCCGATTCCTGGACATCTTGATGGTTAATGGTTGTTCCTTCACCTCTTACCGCAACGTTAATTTCTTCACGCGTGCTTTTTTTGAAATTTTGAAAATCTGGTACATTCTGTGTTTGAGAAGGTTGTG
>DAHXPE010000054.1 GCA_027364495.1 Candidatus Heimdallarchaeota archaeon
ACCCAAGCTTTCAGTAAAGGATACGATGTCTTTATGAGAACGATAATTGACTTCTAATTGCTTTGATTCTAGATTATGTGTCTCATTTGAAAAATAGTAAGTAAAAATACTTCCAAGAACTTTTTCTAACTTTTTTGGCGGTTCAACAGGCTGTACCGGCGGTAACTGATTATGATCACCTACAAATATGACTTTGGATAGCTGTTCAGTCGAAGAAAATTTGCCATCAATTTTTATAAGATCATTTACATCAGCCAATGTATGAGGAATTCCAGATAGACTAAATATACCATTATTAATAAATTGAAGACTTGACATAAAGTTATCAACAGGTAATTGAGAAGCTTCGTCAACAATTAAGAGGTCCAAGGAAAAGGATGGTGGTAACAACTTTTTATCTTTAAAAAGATTATAAAGTTGATGTGTTACTGAAAAAATGATATATCTATTTCCAATATGATCTTCTAAAGTTTTCATCCCCGTTGTTAACCTGGTTTGTCCATTATATTTCCAGCTAGAGCTTTTAACTAGATCATTTGCTAATTCCCTAGGTAATTCATCTCGAAAATCAGAACGCAAAAATATTCTTTTTAATTTAGATGCAGGACTTGGTAAATTTCCTGAAACAACACTTTTTGCAAATTTTTCTATTAGGACCTGCAAAGCTTGGTAAGAAAAAGCTGTTATGATGATTCTCACTGGATCTTCAGATTGCTTGAAACGGATTAAGAATTCATCTACTAAGGCTACGATAGTTTGTGATTTTCCTGTACCAGGTGGTCCTTGAATCCCACTTATTGTTCTTCCCAAACAGAAATTGATGGCAGTTACCTGAGATGAATCACTATTTGGTGAAGGATCTATCCTTGTAAACAAAGTCTTTTTAAGATCAGTTTTTGAAATCGGTAATACTTGCGGTAAATAATAATAAATTTCCTGATAAGAAAAATTAGCTTGATTCAAAGATAATTCTGGTGGAGCATTCAATGATATTTGCCACAAATATGCTAATCTAAAACCTAACCAGGAAATTCCAAAATTAAAAGATTTTAAAAGCTCCTGTAATTTATCCTGCCAAGCTTCAATAGAAGTAGGATAAATATACCATTTAATAGATTTGAAATCAGAATCAGACAGTTGTTCACCGTCTAGGGATTCTACTATATAGTAATATGCATCCTCCAATAGATTTTGAGCAGTTTTTCCTGTTTTTACTTTATAACATTTTTCAGATTCATCCCAATTTAATTCCTCAATTTCAACTTTAAACCTGTGTTGAAAAAAAGTTGAAGATTTATTTCTCAGTTCATTTGGAATTAAATAAACAGTTGAACCGACCTCAATTTTCATATGAGAAGATAAACCATATAAACGGAAAATATAATAATATCTTGGTCTTCCCTTTTCACTGGTGGTAGTATTAAGAAAGTCCTCTAAATCAATAGTAGCCTCAGCTCCATTCAAACGACCGATTGTATATTCTGGATACATTGTTCTGTATTCATTTATTTCAAGCTCACCTACTGTAGAAGTTAACAAATTATACATTACCCATGCATGACTTAAAGGGTGATGACTGGTATTGACGGGAAGAACACCAATCTCCTTATTATCCACAGGAGTTGCATCTGAATTTATCAAACCTCTTCCAGCTATTTGAAAATGACTTCGAATTCGGTCTAATGCACGAACTTTGTAAAGTAATTGAGTTTTAATCCGACCATATCGTTCATTAGCTTCATTTGAATCTTGAGAGTTTAAATACCAAAACCAGACATTAAAATCCATATAATTGAAATGGGGAGTCCAATAAAAATAAGGAATGGTACTTTCTTTATTCTTATTGAGAACATAATCATACACATCGTGCCATGTGTAATTTATGATAAATGGAAGACCAATTATGGTTTCAGCAAAAATTCGCAGGTCATAAATTTTCTTATAGGTTTTATAATCTTTTACTTTTGATTCGTTTGGACTGATCCAATTAAGTATTTTCAAAATAACTGGTCTTAGAGAAGGATCAGCTAATAATGAAACCAGATGCCTTTCTGTAAGTTCTTCCAGATAATCAAGTAATTCATAGGACCAATAATAGACGGCTGTCTTTGGTCTATAAACCATGGTTACTTGGTTCTCAGATCCATCTTTTTTATAGTAAGTTTTCACCTCTTCTGTGAATATAAGATCTTCAAATATGGTGCAAAGGGTTACGAGATCCCAAATTTTGGTCAAAAGAGATTTAACGAGCATATATTCAGATTCATCAGTCAAATCATCGTTAACGTACGCATAATTGTAACGGAAAGAGGTAATTTTTTGAGGTGAATCATCTTGTTTAATTTCACCCTTTAATTGTAAAATCGCTTTATCAGAAAAAAGAGATTCTAATATTTTAATGAGATTTTTTAACACCCTTGTATCTGAAAATGGAAAAAAATGTTGGAATTCAGCTAATAAATTATTATCATCTCTATTTTTATTATCACGAATAACATTAGCTACTAAAGACCAAAAATCTTCAAATTGATCACCATATTTACTTTTAAGAACTATGATAGAAAGATAAAGGCTTGCACCAAAAACCTTATTATGAATAGGATCTGCTTCAATGGTAAATGAAATAGAACAAGGAGCGTAATATTGACTAGGAATAGAAACAGTTGAAATTTGATCTTTTGAAGGTAATATTTCAGATTGCTTAATTAATGATTCAGCTTTTAATTTAATAAGAGGCATTTCAGAATAGATGGATTCAGGAAGAGGTGGATCATTCACGACCAAGGGTCTTTCTAAAACATCTTTTATCTTTTCAAAGTTCCTAGCTTTCATTTGTTCTGACAATGATTGAGTTGTATAAGGAATAAGCCGAATATCCCAGTTACCAGGATTGGGATCATGACCATTTAAAGAAACCTTGCAATCATCAAGATAATCACATCTACCGCAAGCAGGCTGGATTTTTAGTTCAATAGTGTTTTTATCACATGGTAATTGCATTACCAAAGATTTTATATCATCAAGAATTGTATCAAAAATTCTTTTAGTCTCTATCCAATTACAAGGAATATATTTGCATAGTAAATCATCTATTGACCGTATTCTTATATCCATTGAACTTAATAACGGTAAAATTCCACTAAGTTGAATATTTACGAAAAATTTTTCTGACAAATTATTACTTGCTAAAAAATTGGTAAAGGCAAATAAATAAAAAACGATTTCAATAAATTGCCTTTTATTAACCTTTTCTTGGTTACTCATCTTAATATCAATAATATTTAAAGCAAACCTTGATTTTAGTTCATTAGCTTGAACGTCACGAAGATTACCATTAGGTAATAACTCATAAATAGCTGCATCTGCCGGTAAATTCGAATTACCAACTAAAATGATATCTGGAATTAATCGTTCAGATTGATTTGTAACATATTCATCAACATTTTCAAAAATTTTTGCGTGGTTAAAGATAAAACCTAAAAATGAGTCTGGGGTCATAATAGCCTTTTCTAAAAGGCAAAAGCTTTCTTGCGAGGATAAAAGAAGATCATAATATTCATCAAAAGACTCACTGCTTAAAGAGGAGTGAACAACATTTTTATAAGGACTGATTGCATATTGAGTATTTGGTAAGGTAATTAATTCTTCGTAAATCTTCTGTTGATATTTGTTACCTAATTTCTGAACTTCAACAAGACCAATACGATTCCTTGAAAGAGGAATAAGATCTTCAAGAGGATCCATCCACCTTTTATCGTTTTTACCAAGTAACAGAAAAAGCTGACGTTTACACTCAGATTCTACGTAAGTTGTTAAAACTTTTTTTGCAAATTCTCCCATTTGAAATGCACGTTACTCCATTATGAATTAAATGGTAATTTATCTATTAGAATTATTTAATATTCGTTTAATAAACCAATACCGTTTCTAAAAATATATATAAACATATATAACAATGGTTCTATACACTTAAATTGGAAGCGTTGGCAACATCGATCCCATCAGCTCTCAACAATTTAGGCTGTTGTTGAACGTACTGATATTCATATTTCATTTGTTGC
>DAHXPE010000063.1 GCA_027364495.1 Candidatus Heimdallarchaeota archaeon
TATTTTCAAGGAAAAAAAGAAAGAAGGACCACCAATAATTCTATATGAAAAGAATGAAGATGAATTTGGATATACTTTCTTACCATTCCCCTATAAATCTTTGAGTGGTGAAAAAACAGAAAAATTTGCATCTTTTAATGAGACCGCAGATCAATTCTTTTCACCAACTGAACTGCTAGAATCTTCTGAAGAAGAGAAAGCTGAATCGAATAAAATTAAACAATTAACAAAGCAATTAAATAAACAAGAAGAACATTTAATAGAATTAAAGGTAGATTCAGAAAAGGAGAAAGCAAAAGGAGATTTAATTTTTGCTAATGCACATTTGTTAGATGAATTATTTTCAACGATTAAAAGTGCAAATAAGAAAGGTATGAGCTGGGATGAAATCAAAGAAAGACTTGTTTTAGGCAAAAAGCAGGGAATCAAATCAACACAAATTTTTGAGGATTTAGACTATTCTACAAAAACACTAAAGATAAATGTTGATAATGAAATACTGGATGTCGATTTTACTCAGTCTCCTTACACTATTGGAAATTCCTATTATGGAGCATCAAAGAAAGCTGAAAGAAAAATTAAACCTGCTTTAGAGGCAATAGATGAAACTAAAAAGAAGATAAATGAAGCAGAAGAATTAAAATCACAGGCTGAAATAATTTCAAAAGCAAAAGCAGTAAAAAAAAGAACCAAACGATGGTATGAAGCATACCACTGGACCAGATCTACGAATGGATTTCTCATAATTGCTGGTAGGAATTTGAAAGAAAATGAACAATTAGCAAGAAGAAGAATGGAAGAAAACGATTATTTTTTCCATGCAGACGTTCAAGGTGCTCCTTATACATTGTTAAAGATTTCAGATAATGAAGGAGAGAATCCAGAACCGGAAGAAGAGGACATGCTAGACACAGCAAGAATTGCAGGAATTTATTCTAAAGGTTGGAAAGCTGGACTAGGTTCAGTTGATGTTTATTCAGCCATGCCTCAACAACTCTCATTTTCAGCTCCAGCGGGAGAATTTTTACCCAAAGGCGGTATCTTTATTGAAGGAAAAAGGACGTTTTACAAAGTTGAACTAAAATTATTTATTGGAGTTTTTTTCGACGATACGTATGCTTATTTGTTTATAAGTGGAAATGAAAGTGTTGTTAAAAAAAGAACAGTAATTTATACCTCATTAAATGCACCATCTCATGGTGAAGAAAAGAAAAGTGACCTAGCCAAAAAAATTTCAAAATATTTTGAAAAAAATTCTCCAGAAGAAGATTTACCTAAATTAAAAACATTAGCATTAAACGACTATGTTCTTATATTACCCTAATTAATTAGCTTTTAATTGCAATTCGCTAAAAGCTAATAAATCTTTAGTCATATCATATAGTTTAAAATTAAGATATTTATTAATAAGATTTTTAATCAAATTTAATCTGGTTTCGATAGACTCAAATGCATCTGATAGTTCAAGACTTCTTCCACAGCTTGGACAGACTGAATCAAAAATAATTTCAAATTTAAAACCACAGTACATGCAGTTAAATGATCTTATAAATGAATTCTTTATATCAGGTAAAATGAAATTATTTAAAAAATATAAAATTGAAGTATTAAAAATTTCAGTAAGATCAATCGTACCCAATATTTTCTCATTTTCTATTACATAAGTCAATTTTTCAATGGGATATTTTAAACCTTTAAAATTATTTTCATTGTCTGGAGCTGTAATATTCGAAACATTAAAATAATTTCTGAATTTATTATACAAATTATTAGCTTTAATTTCATCAATGAGCAAATTACTAATTTGGTCATAATTTTCATTACCTTCAAACATCAATTTTTCGTGCTTTATCCTACTTTCAGAAATATTCTTTGAAACAATAGATAAACTAATATCAATATCTGGCTCAACTTGAGTAAAAATTGGTATTCCTCTAAACATTCCAATTTTGGAAGTAATTTGACTTAAATCTAAATTTATGAAGCAATCCAGATCTAAAACAATAGAATCTGTCATTTCTCCATCACAGTATGATCCTTTACTAAGATGCCAAATTGGAGATGCAAAACAAACTGATACTGAATTAAAACCAATAATTCTACCATAAATGCCAACTGAATAGTTTTTATTAATTCCAATTATATTAATACCTATAATAGAATGTTTTCCCTTAGATACATCATAGAATATCTTTCTATCGTAAATTAAACTTAATTCATCGTTGATAAAAGACATGACTCGTAGCATGTCATCTATAAGAAGTTCTGATACAATAATATCGCTTGGTTGAAGCAAAACTTCTTGATCCAGTGATGTAATAGGATTTCCATTAATATCAAAATAATAACCTAAGTCGCGTAACTGCTTAAGATCAGAATTAATCTCAATTGGTTTAAACGTACGTAAGGGGCAATTTATAAGGGAGAAATGACAGATTCTATTGTTTTAGATCTGGATTGCTTCATAAATTTAGATTTA
>DAHXPE010000081.1 GCA_027364495.1 Candidatus Heimdallarchaeota archaeon
TCGAGTAGTACAGAATTCGAAGATTTTTCAAAAATGGTGTCAATAATCTCCACTGAGGCTGTATCATCAATGATGACAAAATAAAAGGAACTGTATTACTAATGAAATACTTTTAGCCAACGGATTTTTGACCCTATAGTATTTTTATCTTCATTTACAAGATGAATAATTATCAAATCAATATCAGACCTATCAAAGATTAAGAAGATCATCAAAATTTTTAGTAAAGAATTCATCCTTTAAATGATTGAAGGAGAAACACTGCGTACAAGCTATTCTAAAGATTTTTTCGTTTCGTTTTTTAGTTGAAAGAAAAAATTTGGAAATATTTGTAATAAACAATAAAAATAATTATTCATTTTGAAAAATAAAGTTAATTTATTCTTTTATCAACCATGATTTCCAATAATTTTCATCACAAGCAGATTTAGCTTCATCAGGTACCTCTAAAGGTTTACGAGCATCAAGCATAACTGCATATTCATCAGTGGAAGGTTTATCTTGTTTTAACATATGAGTCAAAGCTTTAGGGTGTGGTCCATGAGTAAATCCAGCAGGATGTAAAGTAACCATACCTGGTTTGATATTGTCTCGTGAAAAGAAATTTCCATCATGGTAAAAAATCATTTCATCATATTCGACATTTGAATGGAAAAAAGGTATCTTAATTGAATCATCTGACATTTCAAAAGGTCGTGGTACAAAAGAGCAAATGACAAATCCCTGACTGATGAAAGTAGTGTGAACAGACGGTGGTAAATGATATCTATGAGATATAATTGGTCTGAAATCGAATATGGACAACTTCCAAGCTGTTACATCACCTTTCCAACCAGTAACATTTCGACCAATATCATAGGGATAGGTATAGTGAGTATAGGTGTTAAAACGTTTATAACGAGCAACGGTTTCTGTTCCCATACCTCCATCTGGTAACGGATTGGGATTCGGAGTGTCAATCACTGCTGGGTCATATAATGCATTTGGACCTAAAACGCCACGATCGGGAATATTTATTTCTTCGCGAGATTCAATAATTAAAAAGTAATTATCTTTGGTTGTAGGTTTAATCTGGTAAAAAGTCCCTCGAGGAAAAACAAGATAATCACCGGTTTTGAAGGTCATTTCACCAAAAACCGTTTGAATAATTCCTTCTCCTTTGTGGACAAACCATACATCATCACCTTCAGTATTTTTTAAGTAATATGGCATTGGTTCAGATCTTTTAGAGATCCATAGTTGAACATCTGAATTTTTTAGAAATAATTTAGGACTTCCCCAAGCATCAGTTTTGTCTGTGGGTTCTAATTTATTTGTATCAACTAATTTAGGCTTAAATTCGCCTTCAATCTTGGTCCAACATGTGGGTGGATTTATATGATAGAAATGAGTGGCTTTTCCAAAAAAGCCCTGTCTCCCAATTTCTTCTTCATAGGTTGTTTTTCCATTCTCTAAGGGTAGGTTAGTGTGAGCTTGTCTACTACTTTTACCTTTAATTAAAGGAAAAACTGAGGTTACTTTTTTTTCTGACATAGTTTTGAACAGCTCTAAAAAAAAATTTTAAATTATACACTATATTAAAGTTTTTTTCAACGAATTTAAATTTTTAGTTCTGTCTTTTCTTTATTTGATTTTTTTAAATTATTAAAAATTTCAGTGTTATTTATTTCGTTAATAGCGGTTCATCCTTATAATATCAATAAAAGTGTTCATATAGGTTGTTCACATATACCAGCTTGTAAGCCTGTTTGTAATGGCAAATATTATGATGTGACCTGTTGCTCCGGATGTGGTGTTTATCCTAATACACATGCAGAACCTGTAAAACATATTGCTTTACGCAGTTCTACCTATTTAACCATAAATTAAATTTTTAATTATCCGTTTGATTTTTCTTTGCTATACTTTGTCTTATACTTGTAAATACTTCTGGTGAATTAAATAGAGTAAATATAATCAAAGGTAAGAAAATAATAGCCAAAACAATTGATGTTTCTGATCCTATTTTAATTGAAATCACTTGGAAAGAAAAGAAAAGAAAATATGATATCAAAGTTAAAACTACAATATTGGCAAAGTATTGCTTCAAAATATTATCGAAAGTATTTTTGAGTGATTGCAATTCGAAATAACTTCCTTTGTAGCTTTCATAGTCTTTGAATGACTTTGATAATTTTTGTAATATTTCCGGAAGTTTAATTAAGAGAATTAAACCTATAATTTTTAATATCCAAAGATTATACTCTTTATCAAAGAAAACAATATTTATCATTCCAATAAGGAAAAAGAGTTTTCTTCCAGGTAAATTACCTCTTATTATAAAAATTACTGGAATTATAAAAAGAATTATAGAAATGGATCTATATGAATTTGCTACGAAATTAAAAGAATATGCGAATATGTTATTAATTAGCAACATTGTATCATAAAAATTAATGTAGCTCGGTACGTAGACAAAATAAAATAACAGGATAATAATCAATAGTTTTAAAATTGAAATTCTAAGATTAAGGCTTCGTTTTAAATGTATTGTATAATTCATCCTTAATTCGTAATTTTTTTCTAAATCATATTGCTTTTTTTTATCCATTTAGTTGACCCTGCTTATTTATTTACTATTTGCTT
>DAHXPE010000209.1 GCA_027364495.1 Candidatus Heimdallarchaeota archaeon
TTTATTGCTCAATTACATTTTAATTGGGATCAATATTCAACTTTTGTATTCATTTCAGACAAAAATATAACCGGAATGCAGAATTCCAGTTTGAGTGAAATTATTACCCAATTCGGTCATGGTCTTCATTTAACACAAAAAGAAGAGTTAATTTTCCCTTTAGAAAGTAGTATTCTTGGATTCATAGCCTATTTTAGAGATCTATTCTCTAATGTCTTACCAGATAAACCGATTACTCCAGAAACCCTTTTGAAACAACTTGATATTACTAAAATTCCAATAACTATAATTTCATCTTTAGCACAATTATTAGGTCATTTATTTAATGTTACATTTAGAAATGGCCAGATTTATTCTCTTTCAAGTCAGAATTTATCCAATCAATTTGAACCAATTACTCAATCATCCGTTGCTGAGGTCTTTGATAGACAAAAAGAGCTTCATATTGAGGCAATCCGTTCAGAAAAAGATATTTTGGAGTTAGCAGAAGAAAAAGGAGAGATTCAACGAGTTTTTGATGAAACTGTAATTGAATTGACTACTAGACTACAAAAATTTAATCTTTCCATAGATCCAATTGATTATGAAATTTTAACTGCAATTTTAAACTATTCCAAGATCTCTCCAGATAAATTAACACCATTAATCAAAGGTCTCGTTACAGAATTTGGTGATGTTACTCAAAAGAGCTCCTTTAGAAGTGTTCAAAGGCAACTAGCTCTTGAGGAAATTGAATTACAAATTTTAAGTAATTATATGCCATTTAAAGAAAAATGGAGTATAATAAAATCTATGCCTCCGTTAATAGGAAAATTAGGAGCACAATTTTTTGCTACGGGTTATAGATTAAATGCCTTTACTTTATTGGACTTTCATTCAATACAGTTAAATCAGAATTGGCATGAATTAATAGTTCGTTCAACTAAATCGTTTGTAAAGACAAATATTGAGATTCAGCAATTATCAGATTCCTATTATGCGCAGAAATTTGAGTCTGAATCAAAAAGCTTGTTACTACCAATTGTAAACAGATACCAAACATTAATTTTAGAAGAAACCGAATTATTAGAAAAAAAGCATCTTTCTGATTCTGATGAAAAGATGCACAATTATATTGATCTTTCAAGACATATAAGTGAATGGTGGATGATACTTGAAGCATTCAATAGAGTTGTTGGGTTTGAATTTCATTTAGATAATCGACAATTCATGGATGAAATTTTGCTGCGCTTTGAACAAGAATTTACGGGCAAAAAGGTAAATTATATCTCAACAGATCCCTTTAACTTTACTATTCTCTTTGAAAATGCCCTTGAACTTATGTCAATGGATAGTGATCGGTTAATTCAGACTATTGAAACAAGATCAACCTTAAGTTTAGTCCAAGTTGATATGTATACAACACTTCTCAACAAACAATATCATAATGCGTCCGAAGATATAACCGATGAATACAGTTTTTGGAACTGTTTTTATCTTGTTCAGGTAAATGATGTATCTTATATTAATGCTTTTGTAACAAATATTTTATTAAAGATTCCGTTGCTTCCTGAGGAGTTTAAAACCGATGAAATAAGCATTGGAATTATATTGCTTCAGTTATGTCTTCCAGCTTTAGTCGTTTCACATATAAAATCCGAAGAAAAAGCATTAGATTTACTAATTTTGTTCTATTGTCATACACTTGCTTATAATAACGAATTAAGAGGCGAGCGAATAAGTAATATTTTGGTTCATCTTTTAGAAATGGCAATGCTTCTGCCACGTGCAGAACAAGGTAATCCAACATTAAGAATTCCTTTTGAAGTAATAGAAAAGATTTTTCCTTTTCATATTCCCCTATTTAAATCATTTGAAAAATCTAAAATGAAGGTTCAACTTACCAAAAATGAGGTTTTGGGTAGTAAATTATCAGCAGCTGTCACTGAAAAAATAATTTTTACTGGAATTAAAAAATTAGGTTTTGAATTAATAGAAGAAAAAACCTCCAAGGAAGGTAAAAGGAATATTTTTAGGGGAATGACAGATAATGATTTCAAAATTGAGATCCAATTGATGATAAATGATCAACCCAGCGGTAAGAGCATCATTAGAATAATTTTTGGATACGAAAACAAAAACGAAGATCAAATCAGGGAATTAAATCAGTTAATTCTTTCTAGTATTATAATAAATATGTTATTAGAAAAGATCTATCTAAAATTGGAAGAAAAAGCTTTTGTTGTTCACTGTGCTGGATGTAATTATCAAATTAACATTTTAACAACAAGGGTAAAATTATTTATCGCTGAATGTAAAAATTGTGGTACAAAAAATATAATTGCTCCTAACGTTTATAAAATAATTAAAGATGTTTTACGTTAATTTGATAAAAAACTGGTTTTTTTTTCCATTATACTGAATCTCGTGCACTTGTTAAATCTAAATCAATTCCTTGACTTTGAAGTTTCTCGCACTCAAAAAATCTTTCAACTGCCCGTCTAAAATGTGGAATAACAATTGAACCACCAACTATAAGGGCAATGTTCATAGTTTCAAAAAACTCATCTTTAGATACATGTTCTTGAACGCATCTTATGATATGGTATGTTATACAATCATCACAACGCAAAACAGTAGAAGCTACAAGACCCAATAATTCTTTAGTTTTAATATCTAACGTCCCTTCATCATATGCTTTCCCATCTAAATTAAAAAAACGTTTAGTGACTAAATTACCATTTTGATGAATAATTTCATTCATTTTTTTCTATAATCTTGAAATTCCTGTAAATTTGAATAATCATCAATAGTCATAAAATTTTCAACCTTTAGTTAAAATAAAATCCTGCTTCTTTTCAGGTTTTATCTTACTTAAAAATATCTTTGGAATCTGGACCAATCGTGAAATCAGGAAATAAACTTACTTTATTAGGACTTCTTATACAACGCATACGATGAATATCTTGACAGTGCGCATTTCTATGTACAATATTCCCGCAGTTATTGCATTGAAAAAAACCTGACCCTTCAATTAAGGTATTGCAAGAATTGCAAATTATTCCATCAAAACGCATACCCATTAGTAACCAAACCTGATATCAATTCCTTAAACCCTACTTTTTGTATTAACTGCATTTGTATCCATTAGTAAATCAATAAGGACTATGAGGATTTTAAAATATAAAAATTATTCCATCTATCAAGTTCTAAAAATGGTTTTTTATCTAATTAAATCGCTAATAACCGCGAATTGAGTTTTGTGCAAAAGGAGAAAAAACTTTCCCTGTGGAATTAGCAATAAAATATAACCAATTAACAAGATCAAAAACTGTACTTTTTTAGGAATAGGAGCATCACTATCAGCAGCCGTTTTTTTATTTAAATTCCATGACAAAAGGATTATCAAAAAGCTCTCGTTCAAATTTATCTTGTTCTTCAAGATGGCGATTTTTCAGATAAATTTTTATGACATCTGAACGAGTAACCCATCCTTTCAAATAATGATTTTTGTCAATAAGGGGTAATCTATTGATTCTTCTACCTGCTAAAACAGAAATAACCATGGAAACTGGACAATGTTCTAAAACGGTTACGACATTTTTCGTACAGATGTCTCCTACATTGGCTTCTGAAAGGTTTTTACCTGATTTGAAGAAGTTTTGAATATCATGTTCAGTTATTATACCAGTTAAATGATTAGACTCGTCAACTACTGGAAATCCAGTATGCCCACTTCGATTCAAGGTTTGTAAAACGGTTTCTAATCTATCTTTTTCTTGGATTTTCATAATATCTTTATCATGGATCATTATTTCTTCCACAAATACTTCATCAAATGAATCGAACTCTTCATCAAATTTGAGACCCTTTCGAGCTAAGCCATAAGTGTAAAGATCAAATCTTTCAAACATTCTCGAAAAAATAAATGCAACAGAAACAGCAATCATCAATGGAACAATAAATTGATAATTTCCAATCATTTCAGCAGTCAAAATGATTGCTGTAAAAGGTGAGCGTATTGAGCCAGCAAAAAAAGCAGCCATACCTAAAATAGCAATAAATGCTATATCCGGAAAGGATTTAGGAAAAAAAATGCTAAAAAATTCACCTACGAAAGCACCAATCATCACCCCTATGTATAATGTTGGTGCTAACGAACCACCACTATTTTCGGATCCCAATGTTAATGCTGTCCCTAACATACCTATGAAAATAAGTATAAGGGAAATTGTAAGCAACTGCATTCCAGAACTACCTAAAGTCAGGTTGAAAACCTTGTTTATGGTAGATATGGCATCTAAATTGTAACTTTTTCTTGGAATTCTAAATGAACCTAAATTTAACCAGAAAATAATTGGTAAATTATTAACCCAAAGAAATAACTGCATAATTCCGACTAAAAATCCACCAAAAGCTGCAATTGTAATTTTAGAAGTATGAATTCTTTCAAATAGATCTTGGATAAAGTAGAAAAATTGTAAGTGTTTAAGTTTTTCGACAAAAACATAATATTATTTATTTGAGCTAATAAAATCAGAATTTGACTTTTTTGTTTCTTGTTTATTTTTAATTCCAGATGATTTTTGACTCCTTTGCTATTTCTTGAAAATTTGGTG
>DAHXPE010000090.1 GCA_027364495.1 Candidatus Heimdallarchaeota archaeon
AAGAATAGCTAATAATTGACCATAAACCTCTTTTATCGGCATATTTTCAAGAGGATTATCTTGTTGCTTCATAGTACATTTAAACAATCCAAATTAACAGATCTTGGCTATCTTAAGAAAGCTAATTCTGGCGGATTAACTTATGGTTCTAGGACTTTGATTGAAATAAATGATGAATCTAGAAGATTTATTTCTCAACAAGCATCTGAGCTACTATTTTAGGAGATAGTAAAGATAATGAGTGAATCAGAAGAGCCTAATAAAAGCGTAATATTTACTGATGAAAAAAATATAATGCTGAGATGTGTTGCTGATACCAAAGCAGAATTTATTGAGAGAGCAGTTTTGAAGGGATGGAAACAATGTAAAATTTGCAAATATCCTATCTGTAATGAATGTTTGAAAATATTTCTAGGTGAAAATCCTATGAATGAACCGACTTGTCCAGGTTCCTTTCTGAAGTTCAACCATACATTGGTTCCTGAACCAATTCCCACGGAACTTATTCTTATTGAGACTAAAAAAAATCAAAGCCAATTACCCCCAATTGGAATTCTTCTCGATAAAGCCTTTTACGTAAAACCAGCATCTGATGATGAATCAAAAAGACCAGTTCATACTTATTTACAAAATAATTCTGTGTTTTTGGCTAAACAAGAAAAATGGGCCAATATGGGTTCCGTAATTGTAAAACGAAATAGGGGAAAATATATTAGCTGGGAACGGTTGTCTTCTATCTAATAACGTAATAATAATTGCTTTAAAAAAAATCTTTTAAATCATAACCTGAGGTTATTAATTATCTCTAAAAAAACAGGAAAAGATTTAATTATGTCTGAATCAATTGAAATTGCTAAAACCATTGAATTAAGTTATGAAAAGGCTATTGAAAAGATTACCACAGCTTTAAAAGTTGAGGGTTTTGGAATATTAACTGAAATAGATGTTAAAGAAACATTAAAGAAGAAATTAAATGTTGATTTTGAAAAATATAAGATCTTGGGAGCTTGTAATCCACCATTCGCTAAAAAAGCTTTGGATATTGATAGATCAGTAGGTACATTGCTTCCTTGCAATGTCTATGTCCAAGAAGTTGCTGAAAACAAAACAAAGGTTTCAGCAATTGATCCAATGAAAATGTTTCAAATTTTACCAATAAAAGATTTAGAAAACATAGCTCAAGAAATTCAAGCTCGATTGACACGAGCAATAAATTCTTTGTAAATGTAGCAATTAATTCTTTGGACCTTATTTTTAATCTGAGGGGGGAGAAGAAACTAAATCTATTAATTGTTTAATTTGATCCGCATTAAACCTCTTTTGATTCATAAATTTTAATTTTTTTGCAGTTGCAAGAGCTTTATCATGTTTTTTAACCGCTCTATAGGTGAGGGCTAATTCATAAACATAATCGGGATCGGAAGCATTTAATAATAATGCTTTTTCAAAGGGTTCAACTGCCTCATCAATTCTATATAATCTCTTTCTACAGAATCCAATATAGAACCAAGCTTCATGATTATCAGGATGGTGTTTAATTTCTTCCAAAAATGCTTGCTCGGCTAATTTAAATTCATGTTGTTTGATTTTAAATTTACCTAGTTCCATAGGAGGGACAGAATCAATTGGACTTGACATTTTACAACTATCTTCCTAAAAATCGCAATATTTACGGTGACGTTTTTTTTCTATTTTAAATTTTAGTTATTTTTTCTTAATTATTAATTTTGGTTTGGATTTAGTTAAATTTTTTTCTTCGGGAAAATTTTTTTAGAATGTTTACTATAATTGTCATTGGAATAACTCCAACCAGTGTAAGCATTAAACCAAGAACATAATCTCGACTGGGATATGGATATCCTAGGGCATTTAATTTTATGGATGTATTAGTATTTGTACCCGTGTTCAATAATGGATAGGAAAAAATTGAATAATAGACAGAAAAAATAACATTCGATTGATTAGATGTAACGACATGAAAAAATTGGAGATTAACGAATAAATTTTCAGCATAATAATTACAACAGCCTGAAAAAGAAATATTACCTTCCCATAATGGGTGGTTTGAAGATAGAGAAATATAAACACCTTCATTCCCACGCATTAAGACAAGACTAAGGGAAACCTTGACTGTTGCTTGAAGAAATGAAGAGACAAAATAAACAGTCCCATAGCCAAAAACGGAGCCTGCCAAAACTTCATTATTCCCAAGAGAGAAATTATTTTCAGTAAAATGAAGACTTCTCGTGAAAAAAATTGCTCCATTAGAATGAGATTGACTCAATTGTGCTTCTGAAGTCTGCAAAACCAAGCTCGGACTAACAAAAAGTAAACTGATTAATATGGCCAAAATCATAAAATAGGATTTCAAAAATTGCTTACCCGATACAGAATGATAACTTACTTAGTTTTAAATAATAAAATTTTTAATATATGATTAGAAAGTTCTTGTATCTTATTTTCAAGAATTTCTTAATAAATTCATTTTCACGATAACTCATGTCAAATAGAGATTTATCACGAATTGAAGCCATCAATACCGTTCTTGATGCGTTCAAATTAGATTCCAGATACAAAGTTAAATATAATAATTTAAGTTATTGTTATGAACTTTATTTATCATCAAATGATTCTTTGTTAGCCGAATTTGGATATAGGGAGGATAAATTAATTGAACCTGCTTTTAAAAATTCTTTTTCAGAAATAGAGAGAAAAATTAGTGTTCAATCTGATAAATTGAAATACCAAGTTTAATTTTTTATAATTGATTTGTAATTTGTAAGAACGCTATCAATTTTTTCCTGAATTAATCCTAAATAATTACTTGGTTCAAGCAATTGTTCAATTTCAGGATCAGTTAAATATTGAGATAAAGTTTTGTTAGAAAGAATTGCTTGTTTAAAATCTGGTTCATTTGATATTCGATTTAAAATTTCATGAGCCTCTTGACGACCAATTTTATCAGCTAGCGCAATCATAACAGCTTCTGCCATTTGACGTCCCTGCATCAAATGAAGATTCTCATCGATTTTTTTATAATCGAGCTGTAAATTTTGCAATATTTTTTTGAGATCAAGTAAGATAAAATCAGTTAAACCTATCATATCACCAAATGTTATACGTTCAGGAGCCGAATTTGTCAAATCACGTTCATGTTCGACAGCAATATTTTCTGCTTGAGCTACGTATAAACTTCTAATTACTCGTGCCAATCCACAAATCCTCTCTGATTTATGGGGATTTCGCTTATGGGGCATGGTAGAAGAGCCAACCTGAGTAGAAGTAAATCCTTCAAACCATTCACCAATTTCAGGTCTCTGAAGGTTTCTAATTTCTTTTGCAAGACGTTCAGCTGAAGCAGAAATAGAAACGATGGCAGATAAAAACGGCATAAAAAGGACTCTTGGCACTATTTGAGTAGTAATAAAGGCTTTTTCAAGTCCGAGATTGTGCAAAACTTCATCTTCAATCTTCATGGTTTTATATGAAGCATAAGTACCAATAGCACCAGAGATTTTACCATAATTGACCTTAGCTTGAAGAAGTTGCTGATAACTTATTAAAAATTCCGATAGAAAATTAGCGAATTTAAAACCTTGAGTCATTGGAATAGCGTGTTGACCATGTGTTCGACCAATAGAAATAATATTCCTATGAGTTTCAGTTAAACGAGCTAATTCCTTAAGAACACCAATTAATGATTGTAAAAGGAAATATTTAGATTTTGTAAGCTGTAAACCAAGAACTGTATCTTGAACGTCCATTGAAGTAGCACCGAGATGAATAAATTTACCGCCAATGCTACATTGCTCGGTAATGGCTAGAACAACAGCCATTAAATCATGAGACGTTTGTTTTTCAATTTCATTTACGCGGTCAAGTTTGATATAATCAGAATTACATTTAGATTCAATGTCCTGCCATGCATCAGCAGGAATTTTACCAATATGATAATTAGCACGAGCAATTTCCTTTTCGACAAGCAACTGAAATTCAAGCTTCTGTTGTTCATCAAATAAATCGGAAACTGGTGTTATATAACGTTCAATCAAGCTAATACTGTCACCAATTAAATCAAGTTCAGGCAATAAAAAAATCTTCTAATATAAGATATTATAATTCAATGATAATAAATAAATAAATCAAATTAAATTTAAAAATTAATAATAATATAATAATAGGCTTAGTATAAAATGTCAAACCAAGAGCAAATTAGCATTATTGAAGTAGTATGGTTATAAATAAGTAATAAAAAACCAGTCATAAATTATAAAAAAATTGTTGGAGTAAAATTAGTGAAGGACGTAACCCTTGGTAAGATGGTTAATTTAAATGAAACAAGCTCATTGTATATACCTTCAAGTTGGGTAAAAAGCTTCAATGAAGATGATACTCAATTTGCAATATTTTTAAAAAATAATCCGACAATGTTCAGGTTTATACCCACGAAATCAGATACAATACAACAATTTCACATGAAATTAACAGTATTGGAAGAGAACTTCTTACAAAGGTTATTTCAAGTATTTGATGAGATGAATAAAGAGTACCAGATAAAACCAATATACAGCTCTGGTGTGTGCTTTGTAGATGATGATTGTTATTATTTCTTTCTAATAGAACATGTGAAAGAAGAAATAGAAGAAAAATTAAAAATCAAGTTATCAGAATTCAAAGGGGTAGAAGAGATTAATATTAAAAATTATTCAATAGAATAAAGAAATCAAATCTATGGGATTATTTAGATTTTCTTTTATCAATAAGAGGATCTTCATTGTTGAAATAGAAATCACGTAAATTCTGGAAATTTTGACGAATCCAATCAGAAGTCCTGTTAATTCTAGCAACTTTAGATTTCATAGCTGCATCTGCAACAGCAACAGCAACCTCCTGGTAAAGCTCGGTATTGGTTGGTAAAGGCATAATAAATTCAGCTGATAATTGATCAGGAGTAACCATATCAGCAACAGCATTGGCTGCGGCAACTTTCATTTCAGTGGAAATAGTCTTGGCACGAACATCAAGAGCACCACGGAAAACACCAGGAAAGCCCAAAACATTATTAACTTGGTTTCTGTAATCAGAACGACCAGTTGCAACAATTTTAGCTCCAGCTTCAAGAGCATCTTCAGGCCATATTTCAGGAACAGGGTTAGCAATGGCAAAAACACTAGCATCAGTGTTCATATTACGAACCATATCGGTGGTAAAGGTGTTAGGACTGGAAGCACCAATTAAGAAATCAGGTTTTAAGTGTTTGACAACAGAAATTAAATCACCAGCAAATCTGTCAGGATTGGTAACTTTAGCTAATTGGTCTTTTTTATAATCCATATCTTCTTTTCGACCAGTATAAACGGCACCATGACGATCAGATAAAATAATATTTTTGCCTTTTACGCCAGTATCCATTAACATTTTAACAATAGCAGTACCAGATGCACCAGAGCCTTGCAGTACACATCTGATGTCAGACATCTTTTTATTAAACAATCGACAAGCATTAATAACACCAGCAACGGTAACGAGAGCTGTACCCCACTGATCATCATGCCACACCGGCACATCAACTGCGTTAACTAAAGCATCCTCAATTTTATAGCAATCTGGTTTTCGTATATCTTCTAAGTTTATAGCTCCAAAACTTTGCGCGATTGATTTTATTATTTCTATCATTTTGTCAGGGTTTTTTTCGTTTATTACTATTGGCCATGCGTCTACATAACCATAACCCTTGAATAATATTGCTTTTCCTTCCATTACCGGCAATCCGGCTCTTGGTCCTATATCTCCAAGTCCAAGTATTCTTGTTCCGTTTGTTACGATTCCTACTGTATTTCCTACTGAACAATAATCGTAAACATTTTGTGCAGGATTTTTTTGTATCTCTTTACAGGCTATTGCCACACCTGGTGAGTATGCTAACGTTAAATCCAATGTGGATCTTAATGTCGTTTTTGGTATCATAGCAATTTTTCCATTGCCTGGATAATTGCCAGAGTGGTATTTTAAAACATCGTCATCTGTGTAGGCGACCAAAGCTTCTTTTTTATTGTGAGCACCATCAAGGCTTGACATTTTTTTCACTTTCTTTTTTTTAGATTTTTTTAGAATACAATTCTTTCGAATAATGCATAAATGATGTATATAAATATTGATTTGAGCAAACATTAGTACTTAGGCTTTTTGATTCGGATGAACTAAAATTAATTCGATTTTTTTTAAAATTCGTCCAATTTGCCGTTGTTTGATTGCTATTTAATTATTAGGCTAGCCTATTTGTCTTTGAATCTTCGTAAATTGATAGTATAAGAGGTGTTGTCTCAAATTCTGGTGGATTGATAAAGATTGCTTTTACAGGACAAAAAGTTTCACAGGCATAACATTCAACACAAAAATAATCATCTACTACATGAACAATGCCTTTTGCTTTGGGATTATTTGGATGATCATTTTTTACTGTTAAAATCTTTGCTGGGCAGGAACGAACACAAACAGCTTTTTCATCAGTACCTCCGCAACCATTACATTTACCAGTCACTAATACTTTTACCATTATTATTTCCTCTTAAAATCCCCAGTCTCCTGATTGAGAGAATGAGGCAATTACTTTTTCGTAATCTTTTCTTCTTTGACGGATATCTTTTACTAAACCAGCCTTGAATGCTAACCATTTTCTACTTACCCAGTCGAGTTGTGTAACATGAATATTATCTGAAAACTTTCCCATGACTTCTAATTCTTTATTCGTAAATTTCTCATAGAAAATATTTCGACCCAGGTAAATATCAGGTTTAAACTGTGGAAGGTTACGCCACTTGGATTCATAATTTTGTAAATCCTCTTCCTTAAACATATGATTTGGATCATTGTTAGCTGCTCGAACAATTGTATCACCAGCTAATCTTCCTGTTAGAATAGAAATGGATATTCCACCATAAAAGAGTGGATTAGTGAATCCGCCAGCATCTCCTACAACAAGAAATCTAGGATTATAGGTTTTTACTGGTTGTTTTGGACTGGCTGGAATCAAACCACCAACCAATTTCACCTTTTTAAATTTTTTACCTAATCTTACTTCCATTATATCCATTAATTTCTCTAATCGGGGCCAG
>DAHXPE010000093.1 GCA_027364495.1 Candidatus Heimdallarchaeota archaeon
TAAATCCTGTTTTACGCAATTAGTTTGGATTTTGTTTGTATCCTGAATAAACCATCGACTTCATTGCTTAGTTCTCTTCCCTCTAATTCAAATCTTTAATAAAATCATGCATTTTTATTATTTGGTCTGTATATATATTTACTGTCCTGTATGATTCTTATTAATCAAAGTATTGAGAAGAAAGGGAAAATAAATTTAGATTAATTCATTTAAAGAATTTACAAATCAGTCCCATATTAATTCAATATATTAAAAAAGCGAAATTAAAGCTTGTTATTTGACTTTAACTGGTTAATAAAAAACTAGATTAATTAATTTTTAATAGAAGGCTCTTTATTCTGATTGAATATCTTTTTGTTGGTTCACTTATTTTATTTATTTGTAGTATTATTCTTCCTTTTTTTAAAATTTGGAAATTATCAAAGTATTTAACGGAACTTTCATTGATCGTATCGGTACTTGCCTTAACGTTTAATCTCGTTATTGTTCTTTTATTTTTTTATAATAATAGTTTATCGATCTCTTTATTTACCTATCAATCTACGATCAGTCAATTAATCACTTTTTCGTTTCGAATAAATACTCTGTCTGCAATATTTAGCTCACTAATTTCTATTGTTGGAATAAGTGTAGTTATTTATTCTTATGGTTATATTAATCATTACGATTCCGAAGTTAAAAAGACATTTTTGGTTAGTTCAATTAGTATTTCATTATTAAGCCAGCTGTTATTTATTTATTCTGCCAATCTCCTGATATTCCTTTTTTTTTATGAGATAATGGCAATAATTTCATTTTTAACAATTATGACTGAATATGAAGACGATGAAACGAAAAAAGGAGGAATTTATTATTTTGTAATGGCATCGTGCAGTTCATTTCTTTTATTTACAGGAATATTGACAATTTTTGCATTTTCAAATCCACATAGCTTTGAAATTCAAAAGATCTTTTTTTCTGATCCAATAATCGGAAATTTTGTTTTTCTAACAATATTTTTTGCATTTGCCATAAAAGCAGGCCTAGTACCTTTTCATAAATGGCTTGTTTACGCTCATCCAGCTAGCCCTTCAAATGTTTCAGCTATTTTATCAGGTCTAACGGTCAAAATGCCTATTTATGGATTTATTTTATTTTTAACAGAAATTTTTTATCAAGAATTAAATTGGGGGATACTAGTTACATTAATGGGATCCTTAACAGCAATTTTAGGCATTATTTATGCTTTAAAGGAACCAATTTTAAAGCGTATGTTAGCTTATTCGAGTGTTGAAAACGTAGGAATAATTTTTACTGGCATTGGTCTCTATATTATCTTTTCAACGCAAAATCTTTTTGCGATAGCAATTTTATGCTTAGCTGCATCGATTTTCCATGCATATAATCATGGTCTTTTTAAATCATTATTATTCCTGGGTGCTGGAGCAATTATTAATATTACGAATAAAAAAAATATCAATGATTTAGGTGGATTAATTAAATTTGCTCCGTACACTTCTATTTTTTTCTTAATAGGTTCCTTGTCTATTTCTGGTTTACCACCTTTTAATGGATTTGTTAGTGAATTAATGATTTTTCTAGCTTTTTTTAAATCAACGGTACTTGTAGATCCCATTCTCAAAGGTTTTTTAATAATTATGTTAGCTAATTTTGGGCTGACAAGTGCTTTAGCATCAGCTTGTTTTGTCAAAAATTTTGGGGGAATATTTTTAGGAATTCTTAGGTCAAATAATTTAGATATTAAAGAACATGTACCAATGTCAATGCGTTTAGGTCAAGGAATATTGTCATTCGTTTGCATATTTTTAGGTCTATTTGCTACATATATTTTCGAACTATTTGGATATAATTTTAATTTACCAAATATGCTTTTCGTAGGCATTTTAATTGGAATTGTATATATACTCATTTACGCATTTCTGAGGATTTATTCTACTTCATCTGTACGAATAAGTGAAACTTGGGGATGTGGTTATTCCAACCTAGATAAAAATACCGAATATACACCTACAGGATTTACTGAACCAATTGTCTCAATATTCAAAGATATTTATCGCCCTAAAAAGACAGTTACTATAGATTTCGAAGACAATTCAAAATCCATTGTCTCTGGCGGGACAGTACACATTGATCTAATCAGTATTTTTGAAGAGTATATGTACAATCCTATTTCAAAAGTATTCAATCGCATAACAAGTATTATTGCGAAGTTAGAAAATAATAATTCTAATACTTATATTTTATATCTCTTTCTAACATTATTTTTTATTCTTTTTTTATTTGTGTGATAAAATATGGCAATTATTGAAAAATTATTGTATCAATCTCTGGAATTTCTTCTTTATTTTATCATTAATACCAGTTATGTTATATTAATTTCTCCGTTTTTATTAACTCTTATTAAAAAAATCAAAGCCTTTACCCAAAAACGAGTTGGACCACCATGGTTTCAAGGGTATTACAATTTATTAAAATTATTCAGGAAAGAAACAGTGTACTCTTCAACATCATCCATCATTATGAGAATTACACCAGTTTTTAATTTGTCAATAATTATTGTTGCATCTTTGTCTGTTCCCATCTTATTCATTCCAAGCTTGCAAAATACATTTGGAAACGTTATTTTGCTCATCTATTTACTTGCCCTTACCAAATTTTTTTTAGCATTATCTGGACTTGATGCGGGTAGTACTTTTGGTGGAATGGGAAGTTCAAGAGAAATGACAGTACTAGCTGTTTTCGAACCAATTATTATTCTTGTGTTCGTTGCCTTAGTATTTATCTTCAGAACAACTGATATTTTTGAAATGTTCACCATTTCTGCTTCCTGTTCCAACAATATAATTTCATCTTCTCAAACCTGTCATTATTCTTTCCCTTTACTGATCCCTATTGTAATTTCCTTATTTGTCATGTTAATAGTTGAAACTGCTCGAATTCCTGTTGATAATCCTGAGACTCATCTTGAATTGACCATGATACACGAAGCTATGACTTTAGAACAGTCTGGTCCGAACCTTGCAATGCTTGAAATTTCTCATGGTGTTAAACAAACAATTATTATGGCATTAATAATAAATATAATTTTTCCATTCGGATTGGCAATTAGTTTAAATCCTTTTGATTTATTCATTAGTTTTTTTGCTTTCACGATTAAAATAATTGTCTTATCAATTTTAGTAGGAATTTTTGAATCGTCAATTGCAAAATTCAGATTACTCCGTTTACCCACATTATTCAGCATAGCTCTCTTCCTACCAGTAATTGCAATAGGACTGAGTGTATTTACATAATAAGAGGAATTCAATCTATGCAAACTACATTAATAGATGATACTATTAGAACATTACTAATATTTTTGCTTTTGGATGTTATTTTTATTTTACGAACACGAACTCTAAATAGTATTGTAAAGTTATATTCTTTTCAGTCATTCTTACTATTTATCATTGGTTTTTTACTTTATTATGAAGACGGTGAAATTTTTATTCTAGTACTTGCATTTTTGACTTTGATAAGTAAAGCAATCCTCCTACCTTATTATATTCAACGTATTGCAATGCGTTTGAAAATCAAAAGAGATATAGTATTTGAATATTTGACAGGTACAACATCAATCCTCCTTAGTTTAGTCACTATAACTGTTGTTTATAAAGTACTGACAAATTTTGCTCCTGATCTCAATATATCAATACAAAGTATCAAATTTATTGGTATGGTAGTAGGTTTGTCGCTTGCTTTTATTGGATTAATTATTATTTTTACCAGAAGAATGGTGATAACTGACATTATTGGTTATCTGACAATGGAGAATGCATTAGTTCTGATGTCTTATTCTCTAGTTGAATTACCGTATATAATTGATATCCTCATCATTTTGGATGTAATGATTATCGCATTACTTTCAGCAACACTAGCCTTTGGAATTGATACGTCTATTGAAGAATTCCATGAAAATTTAGCTTTAAGTAAAATATTTAGAAATTCAGCTACAAAAAAAAGGTTTTAAAAATGATCTACGATTTCGCTTTTATAACAATTTTCTTTTTGATTCTTATAATCATTTCAAATTCACATAGATTTATGAATCTCTTTACAATTTTACTTTCAATTTCGTTATTCATATTATCTGCATATACTTTACAAGTTGTACCTTTACCAATATACTACAATGAATTTTATAACTATATATTCATTGATTACCTTAATGTATACATGGTTTTAATCAATGAAACTGTCTTTACTTTAGCCAGTCTATATGCTCTAGGATATATTGAAAGTCTTGTTTCTCATGGTGAATTGCATAGAAAAAACTTGAAATTATTTTATTTATCTTTTAATTTACTTAACGTTTTTATAATATTAGCATTTTTTTCTAATAATTTGGCATTGTTTTTAATTTTTGCGGAATTAACTACAATTTTCGGAGCATTACTTATTGCAATTCTAAATGCGAAAGAGAATATAGACGCTGCATTGAAATACCTCTTTGTTGTCTCATCTACCATGGTTTTTGCATTTATAGGAATTTTATTTTTATACACATTATCACAGAAATATAACTATTCTACATTGAACTGGAATGAACTAGTCCAATTAAGTCAAAAAACCCCCTTAGTTGCTAGCTATATGCTTTTAACATTCGTCTTTGTAAATTTGGGGTTGATGGCTAAAGCAGGAATTGCACCTTTTCATACATGGCTTCCACATGCTCATTCAACAGCTCCTTCTGTTATTTCAACAATTCTATCTGGAGCTGTATTAAATGTAGGAATTTATGGGATGATTAGGTTATTCTTTATATACAAAAACACTAGTGTTCATACCATTATCTCAGATATATTGCTATTTTTTGGATTGTTAAGTATGGGAATTGGTGTTTTTAGTATGTATCAACAGAGAAACCTAAAAATGCTTATCGCCTATTCAAGCATTGAACAAATGGGGTTAATGGTGATTGCTATTGGTATTGGAACCCAAAGCTCAATTTATTGGCTCATGTTCTATATAGCTATGCATTCTCTTGCCAAATCATTGTTATTTCTATCCGCTGGAGTAATGCATCGTCAATACAAGAGCAATGAACTTATTTCTATGATTAATGTACTCAAATTGCAGCCCCTGGCATCTATAGGCCTTATTGTTGGTTCATTATCCGTTCTTGGTTTCCCACCTTTTGCTTTATTTTTTCCGAAAATTTTTATCTTGTCAGAAATTGCTAAAAGTTCATTGGTTTTACTTGTATTCGTTCTATTTTTCTTTTTAATAGCCATATCAGCATTTACTGTATTATTTGCTAGATTGTTTACAAAAATGACAGTTCATAAAGATCTTGATGTTATAAAGGAATATAGATCACCACTTTTGATGAAAGTTCCTTTAGTATTATTAATTATTTCTTTATTTGTATTTGGAATTTATATTCCTTCACAGTTTCAGAATTTAATTCTAACAATTCAAAGATATCTATTTAGCGTTTGATATATTTTTCATTTATTAATTAATTAGATAATTAATTAACTATAATATTTTCATTTTAGTTACTTAAAGAATGAATAACACAATAGATTTGATAGATATCCTTGAAAAAATACTTTTAAAAACCCAAAAGAACTTTATTTAGACTCATTTAGAATTTAAGAATTTTCAGAAATTTTGGTATTCAAAATTTAATCCTTGAATTAAAAAATTGAAATTGAAAATGGAGATACAATAAATAAAGTAAATTTATTTGGTTTCATTCTTATTTTTTATTGAGATTATTAATCTATGAATTCCCTGAATTATTTCTAAGGGAGTAGGTGGATTTCCTGGTATTTTAATATCTACTGGAAGTATTTTATCAACTGATCCATTAACTGCATAGGTCCCATTAAAAATTCCTAATCCACAGGCATCATCGCCTACAGCAATTACAAATTTAGGATTTGAAGCCGCCTCAAATGTTTTCTTAAAAGCTATTTCCATATTATGGGTTACTGCTCCTGTAACTAACAATACATCAGCATGCCTAGGTGATGCAACAAAAGATAAACCAAATCGTTCTATATCATAATGTGGTGTTGTTAAATTGGTACATTCAATTTCTGTTGCATTATCGCTACCAGTATCTACTTCCCTTATTGCTAAACTTTTTCCAAAGATTGATTGGATTTCCTGTTTCAGTTGTATTCCAACAGTTTCAAAATCTGTGTCTTTAAACGATATTTTTTCTGTTACTTTAGGTTTTACTAAATTGATAATTGATCTAAACATGTTTTTATCCTCTTTTACAAATCTGTTCCAGCATAACTCAGATTAAAACTTTTATTTATAAGCGGAAAATCCGGAACGATATTCCCTATGACCGCATGTTGAATGGCTTGCCAATTATTAAATGATGCAGTGCGTATTTTGTAACGATCAATTTTTCCATCTTTAACATAAACGAAATGGAAATTTTGTCCACGAGCTGCTTCGATAACAATAGATGCAAACCCAGTTTTCAATTTTGGACAAGGAATGACAAAATTTCCTTCAGTTAAATTTTCTATAATGAAAAGAATTCGTTTTGCTGATTCAAGAACTTCATTCTGTTTCACATTGAAACGTGCCAATACATCTCCATCTGTTTCAGTTACGACATCCATTTCTTTATTTTGAAAATAACCATAAGGGTGTTTAAAACGTTCATCAATTTTATGATTTTTGACAGCTCTTGCAATAGTTCCAGTTATATGCAGTGGTTCTATTAATGATTCTTTTACAACTCCCGCTGTCGCAAATCGATCTATAACAGAAGTCATTCCGAGAGTCTTTTTTATCGATTTGGTAAATCTTTTTGTAAAATTTTCTAAATAAAGACTTAAACTTGAAAGAGCCTCTTTTGACAAATCTCTCTGTAATCCGCCTATAGTCAAAATTCCCTTCATAAATCTTGATCCAGTTAACGCTTGATTATGCCTGAAAATTTCTTCACGGAGGATAAACAAATCAGAAGCTCCAACAGGATAAGCAACGTCTATTATCATTCCTGCTAAATCAGAAATAAATGAATAAATTCTTTCTAATTCCAATAGAATAGTTCGTAATTGCCAGGCCCTAGGAGGAAGGGTCATTTGTGCAATTTTTTCAATAGTCATACAATAGGCAACACCATTGGCAATAGTTTCATCTCCACTAATTGTTTCAGCAATTTTAATAACATCAAAGGGATCCTTTCCTTCTGATAATTTTTCAATTCCTCGATGCATATAAAATAATCTTATTTCTAAATTGTAAATAGTTTCACCTATTACACTGAATCGAAAATGCCCTGGTTCAATAATTCCAGCGTGTACTGGTCCAACAGGTATTTGATAGACTCCTTCACCTTCAATAGTTTTGAATTTATATTCTTCCACAGAATGATCTAGGGGAATAGTTTGAATTTGTTTGTTAATAAAACTTTTTCTGAGTGGATGAAAATTGTTTGGATACATTTCATGTAAAAATAACCTTCTCATATCAAAACTATTAATAAAATTAATTCCAAATCCATCATTAATTTCGCGTTCATACCAGTTCGCTGATGGATACTGATTTGCAATTGATACAGTTGAATCTTCAGATAAAGGAACTATAATTGAAAAAATTTTTTGAAAATCACTGTGTTCGAAAAAATAGAGAATGGATATTCCCCTGAAATCTTCAAAATTTTCGATACAGACCATACTAACAAGTGCAAATTTTGATTCTTTTAATTGATCGACAAATGATATAAAATTTTCTTCTTCGATTAAATAATATTCTTCGGATACTGCATCATAATCAGAGATTATTTTAAACGAATATTTTCCTAATTCAGGCATAATTTGATTTTTCATTATTTTCCAGGCTGTTTATTTTAATTTTTAAACTATTTAGTTTAGAATTCTTTATTTTTCAATTTACAAAAATTAAAATTTTTAATATCTTTAAGATAAAGTTAACCCACCGAATGGTACAAAATTATCATTTGTATTTGGTAAATCTGCGATATGAGGTGTTATTGGAATCAAAACATGTATGAATAGACTTAGAAGACAAAATAATGATACAAAAAATAAAATAGTAGACAAAAATTATTATTTCCTTTCAAGTGGAGAAATTCTTTCTTTTGAATAGCCTATAAATCTGCTATTTAGATTTTTCAAAAAATGTTTTTAATAAGATACCTAACTTTAAAAATTATTATTCAGGATTTAATTATAAAAATCATTAGGTCTTTGTTAAACAAAAACAAAAAAAGGAAAAATTAGATTTTTTTGAATTTAATTCTTCCCTTCTAATAATTGCATTGAAAGTTAATGGAGCAAGTAAATCAAATATAAAAGAACGTGTCATTTATGAAAAATTACAATTCTATTTGTATTCGTACCACTTTCATTGTTGTTTATACCCCAAATATTAGCTGTCTTTGTAAATTCTTGATCGTTAATGAGTATTCCTACGCATTCAAAATTATTTTCAATTCCAATAGGAACAATATATTCATCTAATTTGTATTTTCCTTTCCTTACTTCTCCTACCTCAAAAGCTATCCATCCTCCGGGTTTTGTTATTCTGTACAATTCACTATACACAGAGTTCATTGTATTGGACCAAGCAGAAATATTTTTTGCCATGGTTATTTTTTTCTCAATAATATTAATATCTATATTATTAAACCAACATCGCAACCAATTATCTTTGGCATACTGAACAATATCAAGAAAAGGAGGTGATGTCACTGTCAAGCTGACTGATTCATCTTTTATTTCTGATGTCTTCCTTGCATCATTAGTTAAAAACTGTCCATTTTCTCCTGCAAGTTTTAAATTCTTTTTATCTGAGATAGTTACATCTTTTATTAAACTTTTAGTTTTTGTTAGAATTATTTTTTTCGTATTTCTATACGGAGGTACTTGATTCCTCTTTTCGTTAATTTTGATTTGAGATTTTTGAGAAGCCGCTTGATTTGGTGGTAAAGTAAAAACTGAAAAGAATCCAGGTGAATGACCAGTTAGTCTATTAGTTGCTACCATTTTAATCCAATAATCTAATGTATCAATTTCGCCATCTTTTTCTCTATTTATCATATAATCTTTTATTGATAGAATTTCTTTCATTGTTTCTTCATGATAAAACATGGATAGATCCATTGTATCATCATAAATTTCAGAATAAGTTATTTGATCTAACCGTTCCTTTACTTCATTTATTTTGGGAACAAAAAATCGCGGGTAAATTAGTATTTTACTTAATGGATTTATGTCATTTTGAACTATATTTCTACCCATCCGTCCCGCTTCTAACACAGTTGTTCCACGACCGGAAAAGGGATCATATACGACTTCCCCTTCTTTCGTAAGTTGACTTATAAAAAATCTTGGTAGTTGTGGTTTGAAACAAGCTCTATATGAAACTTCGTGTATTGAAGAGGCTTGTCTTTGTTTTGATGTCCAATATTCATTTATAAATCGAGAGATTGATACATTATCAATGATCTTCTCATCAATTTTCGTTTCACTGACCTTCCCATCTTCGTTGAATTTAAATTCTTTTAAAAATTTGCTGAAATCAGCTTTTGATTCTATAGCCCTGCTTTTCTTGTCCGGAACCTTTTCATTTGGTATGAAATCAAATAGAGACTTACTCAAGAATTATACCAATTATTTATCTATTATCGACAAAATTAACTAACAAATATATACTTTATTAAAAAAGAATTTCTTTGATTAATAAAATATTTTCCTTTCATTCCGGAACAATTTTGCTTTTAGCGGTTCATGGTATTGATACATGTTCTTTGGGAAGGCTTTTGATTCAAAAACTTGATTGATTGAAAAGCAAATTTATTCGGAAAATTAGTAGAATCAGTTGTACAAGTTACATATATATTTCCTATTTATCTATGGCAGTACTCTAGCCTCCATCAACGTATGAACCACCTAGATAAGTACTATAAATTAAATTTTCATTAGAATCGAATTAAATGCATTTTTTGTATGAAAGTTAAAGGAAGAATTCTGTGTATAAACATAATGTTTATTAAAAATATAAGTAAATACTTACTTAACATGAATCAAACTGAAGAAAAAATTCTTAAAGCGACATTAGTCGTTTTGGGGCAAGATGGTTATGACAAAGCTACAACGCGAAAGATTGCGTCTGAAGCTGGAGTTTCTGAGGTTACTCTATTTCGTAAATTTAAAAACAAAGAAAATCTTATTAGAGAGGCATATAAACAAAGCCTTCAAAAGACTATGGTTGACATGGATGCTATTTTAGCTTTTGATGACAAAGCAAACCTAGAATCGAATTTAGTTTCTCTACATGAAAAGCTCTTTAATGGAATTGATGAAAGAACCAGCTCTTTAATTTTACAAATGCGACGAGTACTGATTAACCAAAATATGATTTTGAATCAAGATCCAAAAAATACTTATTTAACTTTAATGAGGAAACGACTTGCTAGTTATTTTGAACAACAAATTGCACTTGGCAACATGCGTCAAATAAATCCTGATGCGGCGGCTTTAATTTTCTTTAGTGTTATTACTTTTGAAAAACTCCTTATGAAAAGTATTCACGACGAAACTTCAGGTATTCCTCCAGAAGATTTTTTAGATATTTTTATAAAAGGCATCGGACTCTGAAATCAATTTTATAGACAAAAATTACTCTTTTCACTACTATTTTTTACACAACCATTCTTTTTCTCATATAACTGATACATTCGTTTAATTAGCCGTAAAAAATTTTCTTTTGAGGAATCTTTTGAAAATTTCATTTCATCCGCAATTTCATTTTTGATTATCCTGAGATATTTCAATATGTTTTCGTCTAAGATGGATCACATCAGCAAATTTTAGTCATTAAAAGGTTTTTCATCATTTTTTTCTTATTGTGTTTTAATCCAAATCTTTAAAAATGTTAGTAAGTGCTTACCTAACTTGGAAGTAAGTGCTTGCTTAATTATGAAAGTAAGTAATTACTGACTAATAATTTCGAGTTTTAAATATGATCGAAAAAAAAACCAGAAAATCAAAAATTTTGATATTTGATTCTCCCTACTTTAGATTACTAGTCCTTGCTATGGGTATATTTATGATGGGTATGGATACCTATATTTTTTCTCCAGCATTAGTCACTATTGTCAAATATTTTAATACATCGTACAAATGGGTGACCTTGACAATAACGGTCTATTTGCTATTTTCAACAGCAGTAATGCCTTTAGGAGGGAAATTAGCAGATGTTTATGGTCGAAAAAGAATTTTTGTTATTGGAATAATTTTTTTTACATTTGGTTCTTTTTTGAGCAGTCTGTCTTGGGATATTTTTTCTTTAATAATGTTTCGAGCAATTCAAGCATTAGGAGGAGGTATAATACTCCCATCTGCCCTTTCAGCTATGAGTAGTTATGCTCCTAAAGGCAAACAGGGCAAGACTATGGGTGCTTTAATGTCAGCAGGTGTTATGGCAACGATTATAGGACCTAATATTGGAGGTTATATAATAGAAAAATTTGGTTGGCGATACATTTTCTATATTAATATCCCTATTGGATTACTTGCTATTTTATTAGCCATGCAATTTTCTGAAACTTACAGTAGTAGCAAACGTAAAATAGATATAATTGGAGCAATTATTCTGGGTTTATCTTTAGCAACCTTATTATTGGGTCTCATTGGATTAGAATCTTTACCATTTTACTCTATTCTTGTATTTCCGTATTTTTTAATTACATCTATTCTCGTTTTAACGTTTGTATTTTATGAAAGCCATATCTCTGAACCTCTATTAAATTTGCATCTACTTTCAAGAAAAGAGATCTTGAGTTTGAATGTTGCTAAATATTTGACCTTTATGGCAGTTAGTAGCACAGTGATGTTTGTTCCAACATATACTCAGTTAATTTTACATTCCGGAATACAACTCAGCGGAACAATTTTGACACCTTATACTGCAACAATCTTCGTCATGTCAATAGCAGGCGGCATTTTAATTGATGAAATTGGTCCTAAGCCTATAATTCTGGTTGGTCTCCTAATTGCTAGCTTGGGATTTCTTTTATTATCTTATTTTGTAACTTCATATATATCATTAATCGTTATTCTAATGATAATTGCAGTTGGTTGGGGAACTAGTTCTGGTGCATTCCAAGTTATTGTGCTTATTTCTTCTCCTGATTCAGATAAAGGAACTAGTAGTGCCGTTTTGAATACCTTTAAAGGTATTGGAGGTATGACTACACCAATAATTGGTGGTTATTTCTTAACTAATGCAACTAATAAAATTTATTCAATGAACACAGCTTTTACATCGTTATTTATGACTGCATGTTTATTATTAATTGTAGCTGATTTTATATTGCTTGTAGTAACAATTATTCCAAAGTTAGAATCCAAAATAAAACTAATTTCATTTTATAATTAGATTGTGAGTTTTTATAAATTTATTCGAGTTTTAAATTTCTCAAAAGAATATTCCTGATTACCTGGATTGAAATTTAGTTTGCCTTTCTTCAAGATTTTTTTCTGGAATAATATCTTAAAAGCGTATTCCAGATTAACTGGTTTGAATTGAAAAGACGTCGAAAAAAACCTTTCCAACAGCCATGTGCCTAAATTCAAAGTTAGATCGTGAGTAGAAAAGACAATATCAGTATCCTTTACAAGAATGGATTTAGGGAAATACTACCACCAATGGTCAATCAGTTTGCTGTAAAAAATTCTTAATAACAGATGTATTATAATGAGATTATAGATTGATTTGACATTTAATACTTAATATCCTTGTTTATTCAATATAATGTAGTCTCTTTTTATTTAAACTTACTAACCATTTGTTTATGATAGATCAATCCAAAATTGGAAACTGAACCATTCTAACTTGCCAGATTTGGACAAACTCCAAAAGGTAGCTATTACTAAAT
>DAHXPE010000131.1 GCA_027364495.1 Candidatus Heimdallarchaeota archaeon
TTTCTGCAACATTTGAAGATCATCAACCATTACTGGGACAAGAGTCAGTAGTTCATTTTAGTATGGATTTTGTCGTAATAGAATATACTTTTTGATGAAAATTAGAGAACTTTTTAAGTAATGCCTGAAGTTTAAAATATCTCAAGAATTGACTATAAGTAAAATTTTGAGATAATATTATTAAAATAAATTTTAAGCTTCTTTCGAAGTTGAGTTAAAAATTGATCTTCATTTTTCAAATAAAGTTAAATTATAAGACTTTAAAAAATTTGTTAGTGGAAAGAAAAGATTTATTGAGAAAGAAAAGAGTTTAAATTGAGAGAATCGAAAAATTCATTTTGCTTTTGACTTAATTTGTTCAATTTTATAATTGATTGGTCAGTAGAACTGGAAATAACTTTTGTTACTTTGATTGTTGATAAAATTTCAATTAACTGATGCTATTCAAAAGTTTAGGAATTATAGTAAATGAACCCCCACAATCAAATTCGATACAAGTATGGTTTAATTTTATACAAAAAGATAGACTTATTGGTTTAGTAGCTTTGAATTTTTTTGATATCATTAATAGAGTGTGCTGAATAATTCGATTTTTGAAAAAAGGAAAAATTAAATTTGAACTTCATTGGCTAATCTGAATAAAGATTGACTTTTTCGAAAAAGGTTAAATTGAGTTTTTCAGCACTCTCTAATAGTTTATTACTAGTGTCTTGTCATGCAATAAATGATGGATAAAGTTTTTGTAATTTTTTACATTGGAAATATGAGTGTAATAACATTCATGATTGATGAAAATAATGTGGTTTTTTTATGATTTTCGAAAACAACAACTTCAATTAATTCTTTCGATAAATAATATTCTCTACTAAACTAAAAACAAAACATTTAAAGCAATGAGCTAGTATATTTCTCTTTCTTAACATCTTAAGATATTTTGAACAACTGAATCAATTAATAAGAAGGATCACTTGCTATTTCCAATTTGAGTGTATAGATCATCAATTATATATGTTTATATACATTTTTAGAAACTGTTAATTGAAGAATGCTAGTCTTAAACACCAACGAAATCCTTATATACAGCTATATACAAAATTTACCTATGGCATCAAAAACAATAATGATTCAAGAAGAAACTTACAACAAGCTTTTAAAATTAAAAAAAAATAGTGAATCTTTTAATGATGTTATCGAAAAGCTGATTGCAAAAGAACAGGATTTAAAACCATTTTTTGGAATCTTTAGTCAAGAAGATGGAGATAAAATAGACAAAGCAATAGAAGAATTAACCTTAGCGAATGATGAAGCTGACAAAGAAAGAGATGAATTCTTGGAGGAATAATGGATTACAGAATTAGTTTGCTTAGATACAAGAATATTAAGTATGTATCTAAAAGGTAAACATAGTGCATTAGACCTTTTAAACAAGTTAAAAGAAGAAAATAATGAGTTTTATACAACAACAATTAATATTAGTGAATTTTTTATGGGTTATTACAAAGCTAATGTTATGACAGTTGAAAATAAAGAGAAACTGAATGCTTTTTTTAAAATTTTAAATCCCAAAGGATTAGATTATGAATCAGCAGAATTAGCTGGTAAATTATCGGCAACAACACTAAAAGGTAATAGCATTGGATGGAGAGATACCTATATAGGAGCTATTACAATGCTTAACGGGAAAACAATTATAACAAGTAATAAAAAACATTTTGAAAGAATCCCAGAATTAAAAATAATAGAATATTATTAACCGAGCAATTTTGCTGATATATACTTAGGAGAAGTGGATAAAGAAGTACGAATTGGTCACACAGTCATAGGATTCTCAACTGAACGGTCTACTGAAAGACCAGTGCTCATATAGAGACCTGAGTTGGCATGAACAATGTGATACTTTGCAGGAGGTCAGTAGGTAGACATACAATAAATATTAAGAGCACCAATATAAGCACGATCTGCATGATAATGATGGTTATGACAATAGAATTGTTAGGAATAATTGCCTTGAAAAATATCAATCAGTAAATTTATTTAAAGACCTTCACAAATCTTCCAACAATCTTATAACCCAGACCTGAATAAGTAATTTAAATAAATACCAACAAAGGAGATGATTTTATCTGTTATAAAAACCTTGGATACTTAACTAATAATTGAACAAAGCTAATTGGCACGTAATAATGTAAAGTCAACAATTTTTTTATCTTCAATTTGAATTCTAAACCCTTCACAATAACTAAATAAAGAGCCCCAAGAACCAGGATCCACATTAGGAAATAAAAATCCTAAAGGAATATCAACAACTCCACCATGTGATATTATAAGAAGTTTTTGACCATCTTGAATTTTGGATGATGATTCAAGGAGAAGATTTGCTTGTTGTTGAGCAAATTGATAGGTGAAAGTTTTGTGCTTTAGAAGCGATTGTATTTTAGGAAATGTATGTGCCTCAGAGGTAAATTCACTTTTAACATCGTCATTGTAAGGACCGAAATCTTTCACAATTTCGTTAACAGCAAAACCCATGGCAATAGCGGTCTCATAAGCACGTTCTTTTGGACTAGTAATAACGTAATCAAACGAACCCATGGTTGATCCAACCTTTCTTGCAAGATCCACACCAGGTTGAATCAAATGGGTACCATTAGCATCGCAACGAGAGTGTCTTCGATGTTCAATAATCTTAATTTTAATTTCAGGACCAAATGTTATTTTTCATTTACTGAATTAAATTTGATTTTCTCATTTATATCTTTATCATAACATCCGATATAGAGCTTGAAATTAATTTTCTAAAGCATCTGGAAATAACGGAATAGAATTGCCACCGATAGATAAGGTAATTTATTACAAGGAGAAAAGTTATCAGATGAAGAAATAAAAGAGTTTCACATGAAATACTATCTATTCATTTATTTCGCTTATGAAATAAAGATTTGTGGTGAAGGAAAATTTCAAATAAATATATCAAGGAAGTATTTCATACTTAAAATTAATATTCTTTACCTATATTCATTTTTTAAATTCTTTAGCTTGCTATTTTAACAATTAATGAGGTCAGTAAAAATGTTTACAAAAAAAATGGAATGATTAATCATGATATTGGAATGATTAATCAGAAATATTTAATCTTGATCATGAAGATATTGTCATTGTTCCTTTTTCTTTCACAAATCTTACAACAATTTTATAGCCCATATCTGGATAAGTAATCTAAAACAATTCCTACAAAGAAGATGATTTAATTTGTTTTGGTAAACTGTGGATACTTAACCAATAATTTGCTAAAATTAATTGGTGCGTAATAATATAAAATTAACGAAATTATTACCTTCAATTTCCATTCTAAATCCTTCACAATAATTAAATAAAGAGCCCCAAGAACTGGGATCCACATTAGGAAATAAAAAACCTAAAGGAATATCAACAACACCACCATGTGAAATTATAAGAAGTTTTTGACCGTCTTGAATTTTAAAAGATAATTCAATGAAAAGATTGGCCTGGTGTTGAGCAATTTGATGATATCTTCAGATTCGGAATGTCTCTCAATTTATTGTAAAAGCTCACTGAGCTGGATTAAATGTTCAACATTGTACGGATTTTCTGCGATTTGTTTACGAAAAACATCTTCATCATGCATAGGAGTTTGAGTCAACACAATTCTTCCAATAAAAGATATAAAATAATAATTAATTTGAAAAAATTAAGTAGAAATATGGATAGTTATCGAAATACTAATTAAGAAATTTATTTATGCTGTATTGAATTAAAAATAAAATGCTGGAATAAAAATTGTTATAAATAACGTAATTGAAATCTCTTAATATAAAAAATAGGAGAAATAGTGTTGAATTTTGATACCCTATTTGAAGAAGAATATGAAACACGATTACAAAAAGTTCACATATTCATAATATATTTGGTAGGATATATTTCAATCCCGATTATGTTATATAATTCATATACTCGAAGTGGACAAGCTTATTTTTACATAGCCCATAATCCTCCACTTCCCATTCCGTTACAGGTTAGAATTTTACTTTATGCATCCTATTTTTTATTGATACTATCGTTTGTAAATGTCTTCTTTGCTGATTCTTATAGAAAAAAAGATCCTTATGGGATAGATAAAACATTTCTTAGTTTTGTTTTAATTAACTTCTTCATTTTAGCTCCTTTAAGTCTTTTTGAAATGGTTTCATTTTTTAATGAGCTATTTTTCATAATATTCATCTTAAATGCAATTTAAATAATTTATTAAAAAACATTCAAGCTAAAAAACAAACGGATGTAACCACTATTGATCAAACTAATGGAAAAATTCAAGCTAATTATATCATTTGTACCAATTGTAAAATGAATGTACGTTCGGATATAATTTATTGTCCTGTCTGCAATTATAAGCTTGTAAGATAACACATTCTAAGAAACAGACTTTGAAAAAAGATTAAATGAGTATTCCAATCAAAATTTTTATTAATGATTTTAATGAAAAAATAACTCAAGAACTCTTAAGTTTTGGGTCGAGATGAAATTCGACTCAATAAAACATAACTGGGATAAAATATCTGAATGAAAATATGGAAAATATCTAATTGATCTAGGAATAATTTATGGATGTTTCATCCACATTGGGAAGATTTCGAGCATTTATGTTTCGGATTTGAAATAAATAAATTGTAACCCGATTATAATTTTCTAACATGCAGATTACACGATGGGCTATACTAGGTATATTCATCAATTGCAATAATTCCTTCTAAGGTTATTATTCCAGTATACCAACTAGATGGTGAAACATCAATACTCAAGAAAAATATGGTTAATTAACAAGAGTTTTTTATTTGCGGCACAGAATTGTGGATGTATTATTCAAGGTAAATCATTTAAATTTTAGAGAGCATCTTACAAAAGAGGAAAGAATTTCAATGGTTAGAAAAAAAATGGGTGAAATTTAACATTATATTTGAAAAGAGAATTACTTATAAGAATTTTTATTAATAGAAGCTATTGTTGAACGAGTTAAAATATTATTTGCTA
>DAHXPE010000136.1 GCA_027364495.1 Candidatus Heimdallarchaeota archaeon
AAAATCATAATCTCTTTCATCCTAAATAACTGAATTATTTTAACCAGCCAAATTTGGACAAATTCCTAAAGGGAGCTAATTTCTTAGTAAATTAAGAGTTCTAATAAATGAAAACTTTCTTGAATGTTTTCTTTTGTCATACCAGTGCTAATTTCTTTAGCAATATCAGAAAGAGCAATACGATTTTTACTGGTATATTGGTGAATAGCATAGACATATTTAATGAAAGTAAGGACAATTCATGCAAGTCATTTAATTCATTGATGGTTATCTCTTTTTCTTTCATAATACTATATGCCATTCGGTCCTTTTTTATCTTCTGTTTGACTGTTTTTTATGAAGCGTTTCCTCATTAATTATTCTAACTTTGCAAAATCAAGCTCTTTGGTTGAGAATAGGTTTTGAAATTGAATCCAGTAATTTAAAAGACGTTCCAAAACAAACATTTTCTATTGAGAGATAATCGGACTGTAGCATATTTTTTATAATCAAGGACCTATTTCTGCGTAAAACTTCAGAATTTTCATTAGTATTCGATGGTTTCATATACAAAACCTGAAATATTTTCTCTCTAATATTTAAATTCTCCTTTTGTTCTAATAAATTGAACTTATGATAGAGATCTTGAACACCAAACAAAATTATGGAAATTGTAATTAAGACGGAAAACAGATTTAATATTGTCCTGGTATTTATTCTTTCACGAATCTTTTTAATAATATTTTGAATCGAATCAAACAATTCCGACGGAATGCCTAACTTTTTTAATAGAAATTTGAATATCAGACCAAAATTTTTATGCCGATCTTCATTATAAGGTTCTTCAAAAGACTCTCTGTATATTTTTTCAGGTGATTTGAGTTCTTCAAATTCACAGTTTGAATTTTCATTTATGAAAAGCTTAGATTGTTCATCTCTTTCAGTTATTATTAGGTCATCTTCAAATGTTTCAACCAATGATTCATTAAGTAAAGTAAGGTGTTCTTGTAAAATCTTAAATTCTTCACCAAATTCTGAACGATATTTTTTTATCCTAGTCATAAATTTTTGTGGCATATCTACTAATTGAGCTGTCTTATTATAGTAATTTTCTAAAAGAATTATTGATTGGCTAATCAATTCGCCAACCATAGCATTTTTCTCTTGGTAAAATTTATCTATTATATATTCTAAGTTAACAAAATCTTCAGGTTCAATATAGATCTTAAAATAATCTATTGCAACCTTTGGAAGAATTTTTTTCATTAATGCAATCTTTTGAACCAACTGGTAGACATGAAAAGGTAAAACAGATTTTTTCTTGAGTAATTTCTTGTATTTATCATTTAAATAATAATCCATTTGATTCATAAATTCTTTATAGTACGTTAAAATTGGTAGATTTTTATCTAATTTTAATTCTTCGTTTAAACCAACGGTTTGATTGTATAATTGACGTAAAATTCTACCTTCTGCTCGTTCAATATCCTTCGAAGTAATATGCCCTTTGCAACTGAAATCAGCATAAGTTGATGATTCTCTTAAAAAAACATTTATTTCATCTAAAGTTTTCTCAGTTACAAAGTTACCTGAAGTATGTAACTCTAATTGCCATAAACTGAGAATTGAAGCTAATGTATCGACATTTAATGATATATCTTTTGCAAATTTTTTCTTATCGGCTTTTAGAAAAGTCATAGCTTCAATTATTTTATAATAAATTGGTTCAGGAATAAATTCCAGCAAAAAATTGAATCGATCATCAATGTAATTCTTTTTAATAACCTTTTGAGTGTCCTTGTTTTGAGTAAAAGCTACTATTTCATTTAATTTAGCTAATCTTGGACTCATTTTTTCGTTAGGTCGAAAAACTGACCCTGTGAATTCGCGAAATAAGGAAGATCTAGTCACCTGCCATTCGTCAGCTGGGGATTTATATCCTTGATATAACTCTGGTTCATCAATATCGGAGTAAGGACTTTCTGAATCTACATTATATGACATTTTTCATTCCACTTCTTTAATATTATTTAATAAATCTTGGATTTTTCTATAATAGGTAGCTGATACATTTTTCCCGACAAAATTCCTATGGATACGAAAAAGACATGATTAAAAACATATCTGATAAAAAGCAACAAGGACTTGATTACAGTAAATACGAGTACTTACTCCAAAGGATATCTTCAGTGCAATTGGAAAATATAGCTTCATTAAAATCTTGCGAAACCTTTCAATTTGATGAATCATGTAAAAATGTATCAGCTACCTATTATAGAAAAATCCAAGATTTATTAAATAATATTAAAGAAGTGGAAT
>DAHXPE010000147.1 GCA_027364495.1 Candidatus Heimdallarchaeota archaeon
GAAAAAATCTGCTATTGATTTGTTCTGACTTTCATGAAGTATTCTATCGACAGTTGCATCATGGAAAAGCACAATTTCATTATCTTTTGTAAGTTGTAAATCAGTTTCTACAATATGAGCTCCTTCTTCTACAGCTTGAGAAATTGAAAGGAGGGTATTTTCAGGAAATTTTCCAGAAAAACCTCTATGAGCAATATTAAAAATTTTAGAATTCATATTAATCCATTTTCTTAATGGGATCCACCTGGAATACTTACGAGCGGGTAAATTGCTTTTTGTGGCCAGAGGTCAAATTTATGATCAATTAAATCAGCTTTAAATATTTCCTTCAAAACTGAAAACTTCCTCCTATAAGTCATATGTTCTCGAATGTTCCTAAATGAATTAAAGGTAAGTGATAAAACATTTGAGTTAACATTAGTGTTTAAAAGGTCAAGATTGATATGTGAAATTCCTTCACTGTTCAAAAAGATTTTAAAATTAAGGACATCTTTTTTGAACTCATAACCTGCACCATGAGGTGTAAAATTAAGATTTTGCATTTGTTTTTCAAGATTAAGCGAATTTATGTTTGGATAACAATTCCATGATTCTAAAAACTCCTTGGAAAGACTATTTTTTTCTCTTACCACGATTAAGCCTTCTTGGGCATTAAATGCTATTGGTTGCAAACCTTGATGCATCTGAGCTCCTAAAAGGTGGGTGTATCCATCAGAACTAATTCCTTGATGTGTTATTTCTTCTAATGTCTCAAAATTTCCTTTTCCAAAAACGTCCTCTACAATTTCAGTTCTGTTATCAGCATTTATTCTTTCCCCAGATTTTGCCTTTGCAATATATCTCTTTTTTGATTCACCTTCAAGAAGGTGAATTTTTCCATGTGGCGTTCTTATTGTATGAAAGCCATCTTCTTCACCTAACCAAGTTTCTGGATTGTATAAAAATTCAGTACCAGTATGTCCGGAACAATGCACCACAACATATCTTTCATTAGTGTCTTCACCACTTACAGGATCTAATACATTATAGAGTCCGGCAAAATGGTTTCCCTTTGATAATTGATAAAGAGTATCTTCTCCTAATTCTTTTTGTTTTTGCTCTATAAGTTTATTTCTCTGCTCATCTGACAAATCATCAGTAATTTTATATATTGAAAATCCACAACCATTAGGCATGGAGTTGGATACAGAAATCATTCCATGGAAATCTGAACGAATAATTGCACCATAACTAAAACCTCGTTTTAATCTTTCGGCATTATAAGTACAAGTCCCATCTGGAGAAAACACAATAAAAGATTTATGTTGTTCGATATCAACACCTAATTTGTCAGCTGCATATAATACCTTAGCAAAACCTACTCTCATTATAAAAGGAACCAATTTGGCAATTCTATTACCAGCAGAAAGAGAAAAAATTCTTTCTTTGGCTAATTGCATATATTTATTGAACGAAGGATCGACTGAATCATAGATTTTACTTTGATCTTGAGGAATAACCTTTGTAGAATTTAAATTATCATTTTTAATAATCATTTTTAAACAGCTCACAAGCCAACTGTTTTGTCGGGTTAACGAGTCAACTTTTTATTAGGTAACCAAAAAGTTAATTTTATAACAACTAAATGAATAAAAAGATTTGGAATTTTCAATTATTTACTAGGAATGGTTAAAGAAAAAAGAGAAAATTAACAGCTAATTAATCAAAATTCTGATTGATTTTTTGGACTTTTTCTTATACTTTTGAAATATTTCATTATTGAATCGTTTAATAGACGATAAATTATTAATTTCCTAATCAAATTACCAAAAATACTCTTTTCTTCTGTCGACAGTACTATTCTTGACAAAATTTTAATATTATTTTAGGCTAGATTTATTATATCGAAAAATACAATTAGATGTCAAAAATTTTCCATTTATAGAAGATAATGAGAACCTGATTCTTTTTATGCTAATGATTTTAATTTTTAAGATTTTGAAAATTTATTTTTTTTCTTTTTATGTGTTTGTTTTATTTCAGGTAATTTAATTTTAGTTGTACTGACTCTATTAATACCATTTTCCTTAGGATTCATATTATAGCTGTCATCTTTCTTTATATGATAAGTTCCTAATCGTCTCGCTCCATCAACAGCCAAAATAACTTCATCTATTTCGTAATAATATCCTTCCGGAGTTTGATATATTGAAATCACATTAAATGAATTTCCATCCTTGGTATTTACATTATACGAACTTAGAGTGCCACTATTCACAAAAACAGTATTATTTATTTGCCAAGTTGCTGGTTTATTCTTAGCTCCTGTTAATACAAGATTCACATTACTAGTTATAATAGTCGAAAGAACATCTCCAGCATCAATCAATTCGGCTTCGTGTTTTGTTCTTGGTAAGGGAATTATAGTATGATGAAAACAAGCAACTGAGATTTTATTAGGTGTCGGTGCTAATTCAGTAGCTATTATTCTGCTATTTTCACGGCCTAATCTTCCTTCAGTCTCATCTAAAATGCAGGAATTAAACCCATAAAACTTTATTGTTTCCGTCTCGAAACGTGGGGACATATCACCTATGTACTCTGGAAAAAGTTCAAAACCAAGTGGTTTTGTATCCTGTGGACCCGGTAAAACTATTAATGGTTTTGCAATTTGCTGAAGCAAGGCTTTTGCATATTTGAATTCATTCATGTAACTATCAGCTGTTACATTACCACAATGGACAACAAATTCGCAATTGATACTGTTAATTAATTTAATTCCTCTAGCAAACATTTCCAGGTCAAATATTCCTTCCCCAAAATCAGTCGAAGCAATCTGAACTATAGTTGATATAAGATGCTTTTGTTTAGGTTTTTGGAGGTATTTTAAATCGCCTGAAAATTTGATCTTAGGCATGGGTCCTAGTTCTCCTAACTGAATAACATTGACGGTTGCGTTTTTCCTGCTTTGGTCGAAATCTATCGTAGTAATAGAATATTCTTCTTTATATCTTGTTTTTGTACAAGACATAGTCCCAACATTGACCAATAACGTTTGTATATTCCCATCACTTAAACGATAAACATTTGAAATATGTCTATGGCCATTTAATACTAAATGAATATTACAATCTAAAATTGCTTTTATTACATCTCCGGCGTCATTAATAGCACTTCTTTCTCTTCCAGTATAAGGAATAGGTAATGTTTGATGGTGAAAAACTAGTACCTTAAACCAATCATCATCTAAATCTTGAAATTCCTGGTAAATAGGACGGATACCTTTTCTACCCATTCTTCCCGTGTCTGAATCTGGTTCATTAGAATCTAAGCCTAGAAGTTTTATCTTACGTTCTTTATCAACGTTGACAAAATACCTTGGACCAATAAACTCCTCCCAGAGTAAGTCACCAACATTTTTAGCATCATGGTTTCCAGGAACTATGAAATAAGGTCTTTTTAATTTTTTTAATAATTCGCCAACATCTACATATACCAGAAATTGATTTT
>DAHXPE010000158.1 GCA_027364495.1 Candidatus Heimdallarchaeota archaeon
AGAATGATAAATTTTATAAATTTTAAAGTTGGGTATTGATATGGAAAAAATAGGGATATGTCAATTGTGCGACAACGAAAGGGAATTACAGTTAAGCCATTATATTCCAAATTTTGTTTCAAGAAAAATAAAAAAAACTTCTGCAACTGGATACATGAGAGATTTATCAGGTTTTCGAAAACCGGATTTAAGAAAAAATTATTTATTATGTAAGGACTGTGAACAGATATTATCAGTTCATGAGACCTATTTTGCGAAACAATTCTTTCATCCCTTAAATGATGGATTAATAGCTAATAAAGTAATTGATTATGACGAAAGTTTATTGCAATTTATTATCTCGATTAGCTGGCGATTGTACCAATGGGATAAAATTCAAATGATTAAAGAAATGAAGCAAATCCCTCAAAATATTTTAGAATTAACTGATAATTGGAAAAAATTCCTATTAACTGGATCTGATGTAGACATTGGTAACCATTATTTATTATACTGGGACGATAATCTGATTAATGAAATGGTATATAATTATGGGGATAAAGCATTTTATTATTTGTTAAAAGGTTCTGATGGAACAATAGTAACAGACGATAAATCGTTATTTTATGTATTTTGCCAAATTCCAAGGATTTCTATTATTGCAGCTATTAATCCAAAAATAATAAATGGTTTTTCCCAAATAAAAATTGAACAAAAGGGATCATTACCACTAAAATTTGAATTAACAGATGAAATTCATCTTATATCCTTTATTAAGAACAGAATAAATCTAGTAAAGGCTGTAAAATTATCAGAGAAAGAAATTAAAAAAATAGAAATGATTTTAAAGAAGAAACCTTTCAAATAACTGACTTAATTAATTAAAAATATGCAAACTTATTATATTATCAGGTAGTCAAAATGCCTCTTAATTCTACATTAGAGTTGTTTACTCTTTTATTGTATGTTGATGATAATAAACCAATCAAAGGAAAGACTCGTTTAACTAAATTACTATTCCTGTTAATTAAAGATGATTTATTCAAAAATCTTGAAAAGGAAGCTGATTTTGACGCAAATAATTTCGGTCCATGGTCTTATACTACTGGTGAGGATATTCCTAACACATTAAAAGATCTTGGAATTATATCAATTGAAAAAGAAACCCAAGAATTTAGTTTATTTAGTAATAAATCGAGAGATGATTTGATGATCTATAAGATCACAGATAAAGGTAAAAAAGTTGCACAAAAAATCATCTCCAAAATAACAAATGAAGAATTGGTTATGATAGAAAAAATAAAATCTAGATGGAATTCCAAGACAACTGAAGAATTAATTTCATACGTATATCATAATTTTATTTCTTATACAAACAAATCAAAGATTAGAGAAAAAATATTCAAAGGAACGGATTTTGATCCGGAATTATTAGAAGTCGTTGGAATTATTCCAGTAATTCCTCTTGAAGATGAGAAAGAATACATAAAAAAGGTTCTAGCGGAGAAATATCTCTAAATGTTATTAATAGATATCAACATTCTTGTTGACATAATTACAGAAAGAAGTGGATATTATCCAAGCCTTGTTTTGATAGATCTGATAAGAAAAAAAAAATTTAAAGGATTTATATCACCTTTAACTGTAGCAACGACATGGTATCTGATTTCAAAAGACAAGGGAGAAGTAGAAGCTAAAAAACATATAATTAAATTAATTAAAGGACTCGAAATTATTGATTTAACAAAAGATATCGTGGAAAATGCATTAAACTTAGAACAAAAAGACATTGAAGACTCTATTCAAGCTTTATCAGCATTCAAGGCAAAATGTACTCATATTATAACAAGGGACAAAAGTGGATTTTCAGCACATGAATCAAAAATTAAAGTAATGACTCCTCAAGAATTTCTTGATGAAGAAGGTATTTCATGGTCAAAGAAAAAAGAATGAGAAGTATTGTTTCAAATTACTTCAAAAGTAAGGGTTATAATTGTATATTTGAAGTTCCAATTCTTGATAGAAAAGTTGATATAATTGCATTTAGAGAAAATGAGTTAATTTCAGTTGAGTTAAAAGTTCAAGATTGGAAAAGAGCTCTTGAACAAGCTTTAACATGCAAAATCTGGTCAGATTATGTATATATTGCCTTTTGGCACGAATTTCTTCCCAAAGATTTATCTATATTCGAGACTTACAAAATTGGAATAATTTCTACTGGATTAAAAAATACTGAAGAAAAATTAAAACCCAGCGTATCAAAATTAATTCATAAATCACTATACTCAAAAATTAAGGAAAATGTGGAATTTGGATCTCATTTATCGTATTAGTAACCCATCCGAAACGTCTGGTTTCTCAAATAGAGATTTGATTGATGGAATCATCATTAATGCTAGACTTGCCTGTTCTCAACAAAATTGGACCCAAAATTTCATTATTTCGAGTAAAAAAAATATATTAATAGATCCACAAACTGCTATTTATTCAATAGAAATTGAAAATCTCTTTAATGATAATGATGAGTTGCGAATTTCAGAAAATAAGTATTTGAACAAAATTAATGAACAAATATATGAAATAGTTAGTAATCAAAGAAGGGAATTACTACCAACTGATTTTAAACCGGATGATTGGAATGAAGAATTAATAGTAGAGTTATGTAAAACAAACATTAAAATTCAAAAAGATTTCTTTAGACAAAGCTCTCTAACTGATTTTATACAGTTAATTGATGCTAATGATGCTCCTTTTGATACATCAAAACTATTAGCAGTTATTCCTCCATATTTTTATTTTGAATCAAGAGAAGATCCTTGGTATGAAATTACAAAGTATTTAGCAGAAAAAACCAAAAATTTATCTCAAGAACCCCCTACTTACCCAATATTGTGCTTTAATAAAGAAATATTGTTACAAGGTGATACAATTGATATGATATTGGAAGATTATTCAGAATTTTCTTCAATAATAATTCATATATCTGATTTTGATGAGTTAAAAGAAGAAGTAGAATATTTAACAGGTTTAATTAATTTCCTTGAAAAAGCTAAAATATCCAATATAAACATAATTAATCTATATGGGGGATTTTTTTCGTTTTTACTTGGATTAAAAGGTCTTTTACACGGATATTCTCAAGGAATTTGCTATGGAAATAAAAAAGATATTATAAAATATTCATCAACTGGAGGAGGTGGAATTTCAAATCGTTATTATTTTAAAATAAATCAGACTAAGTTAGTAGAATCAAAAGCTAGAACAATACTTTCATTCTTTCCAGAAATCCAATGTACTTGCACTACCTGTGCAGAAAAGGACAACTCAGATATGGATACTTTTTTTTCTCAATTGGATGCCATTGATTATAAAACTCATTTTCTAAATAATCTCTTTAATTTAAAGCAAGATTCATATGAACAAATTATAGCAAACATTAAACAAAACATTGAAACCATAAATAATAATCATCTCAATAATTTTGGATTAAGAACGAGACATTTAACAAATTGGTTACATTCGTTAAATGAATTATAATATCTTATTCCAACACTTTTATGGAAAACTGATTCCTGATAATTAATAGTAAGAAACACGTAAATTCTCATTTTTTCTTTTTTCATTCCCAATCATTCATAAATCACTCAAAATTAAATTAAATGCTTGTTTACTAATTTTTCCAATTGTCTGATATAAATTTTAAGCTGTTCCTCCACTCTTCAACAAAAGCACCTTGAAATTCCCTAGATCAATATAGATATTCCTTTTTCATATAGAAAAACCTATTTAATAGTAATTCATTCAAATATTTCTATTAAACTACAACCAGTGAATTTTTGTAGATCTCTTTCAAACTTCTCTGTATTTTTTCCAGGAAATTCTATTTCCCCCATTCTCAACAATCTCCATAATGATTGACCAAAATTATTTATGATTTTAAACTCATCAAATTCTATACCAATTGTTCTAGAACGGGTTCCGACATCATTTCTTTCATCCTTTATTGGTATTAAGTAACAGTGTTTTAATTGATCCTTTGTATAGAAGTAGAGAATTGGCAAATCCTTTAAAATTATTTCTGGTATTTTTAGAATTGTTTCTTCTATTAATCTCATAGTAGACATTGTTTCTTCTGAAATCTTTTTCAAAGCGTACTCAAATGAAAAATATCCTAGTTTATAATTTCCACATATCATTTTACTCATTGATTTAATTTCCTCAACCGGATTTGTAGGAAATTTATAAGATTTTAGAAATATTTGCCCATCGAAACCTTTTGATTTGTTTAAATCTGTTTTAAATAATTCAGTAATTTTTCCTTTTAATTACATTAAAAGCGAACAAGTAATAACATTGGAAATTTTTGAAAATCGAAAAAAAATCCCATTCATATTAGAGTGTGCTGAATAATTCGATTTTTGAAAAAAGGAAAAATTAAATTTGAACTTCATTGGCTAATCTGAATAAAGATTGACTTTTTCGAAAAAGGTTAAATTGAGTTTTTCAGCACTCTCTATTACGTAATTGTTTGAAACAATTTTTTGATTTTTGATAATATCACTCTAAAAAAGGGAAAATATTTGACTAACCAATTATAACATTTTTACGCTAAAGGATTACTGAATTAAAAATGTTCGTTAAAATAAGGTATTTTATAAGATGGATTAAATTTCAATTAGTGTATAAACCACGGTACAAGAATACACCTGGAATACCATGTTTATGTTCTAATATAGATCATCCTTTTCACGAATCACTATGGGAAAAAAAAGTTTGTGAACTATTAAGTAATTATTTTCCTTTGACAGATATTAAAACTCCGGTACAGCATAAATTGCCAATAAAGTTTGATCTAATAGTTAATTCAGTAGCAGTGTATGAACCTCATGCTATATTTAGCGCTAAACCAAATAATAATACCTATTTTGCTTATTATAACGATAGAAGAACAAAATTAGACAATTTTAAAGAATATAAATCACTACCAATGATTGTTATTTCAAATTCAACAGATTTTAATCAATTGAAAACGGCTTTGGAAAGAGATCCAACGAAGATATCAATGAATCAATTAGCAATAAATTTATTGTCAGCCCATAAGCTTGAAGATATGAAACCAGAATATCAAGAAAATTATTTAAGAATAGTTAATCCTTTATTGCTAATTTGGGGATTGATAGGATGGTTGGGTTTTCTGATTTTAATTATTTTTTCTTATTTCTAATCCCACTCCTTAATTTACTTTCGTTTATTATAATATCACTAATTATTGTTTATTAATATAACATCACAAATTCCCTAAGTCAAAAAATTGTTTCTAGAACTAATTTGCCTATTATAACGATAGATGTTCTAAATTAGACAATTTTAAAGAAAATAAATCAATTCCTTTGATTGTAGAACAATTGCTAACGCCTTTGAGCAAGTTATCTAACTTAAACTCTTAATGATGCGCGAAATCCTCTGCTTTTATAGTAACATTCTGCCCCATTATGGTAAACGAACATATGCTTATAGCGAAAATCAACAAAGAGAGCACCACCAAGTGCTCGAATTTCAGGAGGAGTCATTATCCAATTTTGTGTTTTCGTATCAAATTCTCCTAGTTTCTGTAATTCTCGATACTGCTCTTCCGTTAGAAGTTCAATTCCCATGTCAGAGGCCATATCAATAACATTATTTGCTGGTTTATTTGCCTTTCTTGATTCAAGTGCGATCCGATCATAACAAACATTTCTTCGTCCTTCTGGACTTTGTACTGAACAATCATAGAAAATAAATTCACTTGTCTTCTTGTCATAGCCAACAACATCAGGTTCCCCACCTGTTCTCTCCATTTCATTGAGGGACCATAGTTTTTCAGAATTAGATTCCAATTTTGTTTGTATTTTTTCCCATTCTAACCCTTTATGACGATTCATGTTTTTATTAAATCTTGTTTTCAATAACATTAGTAGCTCTTCGTGTTGTTTTACTGATAATTCTTTTCCTAATTGTTGCATATTCATTAGTATTGCCTACTTTTTATAAAGATTCATCTTTTAACTATGTGGTTTATTAACCACTACCTTTATTAACCTAATGGTTTAATTGTAACATAGCAGTTATCAGAATAATTCAGAACTAATTAACACTATAATCATGCAATAAAAGTTAATTCAGAAAAAAAAATAAGTGAGTACTAATGAGCAAAAAAGCAAAGAAAACAACCAAAAAAACAACCACTAAGTTAGCAAATCAACAGATTAAAGGCATAGAAAAACTAGGCATGTTTAATATAACGGTGAAGGAAATTGAAAAAGTTAAAGATTTTTATACCTCGACATTAGGTTTTTCCGTTGTTGTTGAAAGCAAATATGGTAATAATCATTTTATAAAAATGGATGTACCAGGCGGTAGTGCTATAAACTTAATTAAAGAGAATCCTGAATATCCAGATGGTCTGAAACCAGGTGTGATGAAATTATATCTATTTTCAAACGATATTGAGCAAACCTACCAAGATCTTAAAGAAAAAGGAACAAAATTAAATAATGAAATTCAAGAACAGCAATGGGATAAAAAAGTTAAACAATTTGATTTTAACGACCCAGATGGAAATCAATGGATCGTTGTTCAATTTTTAGATTAGTTTAATTACCAACAAAAATTTTATTTCTTTTAATTTACTAATCATTTATTCCTTTTCCTTCCAGAATTTTCGGAATATATTTTTTTACCCTGGCTTCGCGTGTTTTTGATTGTTTTGCTTGTGAAAAATAATAAATGTAATTTCTTTGTCTACCAGGAGTTAAGGACTCAAAAGCTGTCTTTAAAGCTGGAAATTCGTCTAATTTATCCTGAAATTCATCAGGAATTTCATATTCATCAGTTTTCTTTAATTCGACTTTTAAACCTGATTTTTCAACTTCAATAGCTTCTTTAACATATTCTTTTATAACTGGTTCAAGTTTACCTATTTCTTCAACAGAGACAAACCTGATTTGACGACCGGACTGCACATTCTCTGTTTGTTGGATTAAGATACCTTCTGGATCTTTTAACAAAGCTCCTTTGAAGAATAATATTGCACAATATTCTTTAAAGCCATGTATTAAAACGATATTTTGACCATCTAAGGTATAGCATGGATGCATCCACTTGTACTCTTCGTCTAATTGGCAATCAAGGATAATGGCCCTCAATTTTAAATATTCATCATGCCAATGTTTAGCATTGCTAAAAAATGTGTCTGTTTTGGGATTCATTTATTTGTTTCATCCATGCAATATTTTAATGTTAAATCAATAAAAAAATTTTTGAAATAATAATGTTGCTAAGAAAATATCAAATTATGAAAACAATCATTTTCCTCTAAAAAATTAATTCAGTATTCATAAAAAAATTAAAAATTAGCCCTGTTTAGATAAATAAACGAAAAAGAAATTGTTGAGTAAGTATAATATTGTAATTCTAATTTTATATTTAAATTTGTAAAACTTACAGATGTGTCTTTATAAAAGAGAAATAGAATGAATTAAAATAAGATAATTAATTTACTATTAATCTATTATTCATTCAATAGAACTATTAATGGAAAAATAATTTAGATTGCGGGTTGTGTTACGTTATTGCTTAGCACTTCCTCAGATGCTTTTTCCTTGAGGAAGAGTGTGCCTAGACTTGACAAGATAACAAAAAGGAATATACATGCAATAATTCCAATTAATTCGCCATATTGAGCCCCTAAAAAGTTAGTTCCTTCTGTGGCAAATATACTGGAAATTATAGGGCCTATTATCATTCCACTGCCAAAAATTACTGAATAGACACCGAATAAAGAACCACGTGTATCTTTCTTGGATATATCAGTAAGATAAGCTAAAATCGCCGGTGGGAACATTCCTAATCCCCAACTGAGAATCATTACAATTGGCCAGATACTATATAGTCCTTCAAAAGCCTTTCCTGTAGTTATAAAATAGTATTCAAATAATGTTATTAATATTGCAAGAGAAAATAATCCTAAAACGATAAACGGTCTTCGGATTCTCATTCGATCACTGACTTTACCCATGACAAGCATGGAAGCACCGGTGAAAAGACCAATAATACCTACAACTATAATTAAAGCGTGTGAAATACCGTTTTCTAACTCTGGTTTAAGCAAAACACTGGTGGTATTTACTAAAATTCCATATAAAGATATCATAGGTATATACACTGGTAATAAAACTTGCAAATCTTTATTGGATTTTATTACTTTCATTACTCTTGTTAATGAATGGTCTGTTGATGCAGATCTGTTTTGCATTTGCTCTTTTTGTGTGAGAGTTTCATCAACCCATAAAATAACCATTATTAATGAAACTATAACTGTAACAATCGCAACCATATATGATGCATCTAAACTCATTTTAAGAGCAGTTACCAAAATGCTTCCTGCGGCTAAACCTGCTGCAAATCCTCCAAGAGTTGCTAGATCGAAAAAGCCCATATACTGAGCACGTGTTTCAATAGAAGATTCATCAGCAATCATGGTCATTGTACTGGCCACTTTTGATGCTGCCCCACTTCCTAAAACAGCCATTATGGGTAAATAAACGAAAACAATTAAAACAAGGTCTGTAGTTTGAACCGCACCCTGGAAATAAGCAACTATTGCAAAAAATAAAATTCCAAATGTTGTAAGGATATGAGATATAATTAAGACTGGTTTTCGACCATGTGTATCAGCAAAAACTCCAAAAAAGCTAACAGTCAAGATCTCCATAATTGAATAGAATGCAATAACAATTCCGCTGTATATAATGCCTACTTGATATGCCAATAATGCAATACAAAGATAAGCTGAAAAACGCATAACGAATGTCGCAATGTACAACATTATTAATGAAAATTTGATATCCCTGAAGATATCGACCACATACGAAACATATGATGAAGCAGATGATGCCATATAAAATTTCACATCTAAAATTAATTTTAATTTTAAAAATACATCTTAAACTTAGTGAAAAGAAATATTTTTTTATTTTATTCCTTAGGTAAAAATAGTCGATTTTAAACGAATTTAGATTAAAATTGAGTTGTAACAATTTATTTAAATTATAGGAATCTTATTATTATTAAACCCATAAAGGAGAATTTTTACATATGACAAAGATCAAAGCTAAAGCAAGTCTTGAAGCCAAATCCCATCTTGTAGACTGGTCCTATGAAGAACAAGATGAATTAAAACCCTTTGAAACATTCATTAAAATCAAACATTGTGGCATCTGTTATTCTGATATCCATATGATTGATAACGACTGGGGATTAACTAAATATCAGATTGTTCCCGGTCATGAAATAGTCGGTATTGTTGATGAAGTTGGTGAAGCATCACTTCTTAAAGTAGGGGATACAGTTGGGATTGGTTGGCAACGATCCAGTTGTGGTAAATGTAAACATTGTCTTTCTGGAAATGATAGTCTTTGCACATCTCCCGGACGCTCCAATACCATTGTTGCTAACCATGGAGGATTTGCTGACCACATCAAGTTTGACTCACGATTTGTTTTTCCTATACCAGAAAATCTCGATCTCAAAGCAACAGCTCCATTACTCTGTGGAGGTATAACTGTTTATTCTGGCCTTAAAGAAGCTGGCATGACTTCTGGTCAAAACATAGGCATTATCGGTCTTGGTGGATTGGGCCATTTAGCTGTTCAATTTGCGCATAAATTAGGGAATAAAGTCACTGTTTTTACTCACACATCTGATAAATCAGAATTAGCTTATTCTCTTGGTGCTGATACTGTTGTTATTACAAAAACTGGACTGCCTCAAGTGGCTGATAGATTTGATGTTATTCTTAATACTGTTGATCGTCCTCTTGACTGGAATGGTTATATAAATTTATTAGATGGTGATGGCACCCTCTGTTTTGTTGGAAACCCTGGCTCATTTGAAGTAAATATTGCTTTTTTAAATAGTAAACGAAGACGTATTATGGGTAATCCAATTGGTGGTCGCGCTAGGATTGTTGAAATGCTTGATATTGCTTCACACTTCGACATTAAAGCTATGATTGAAGAATTTTCCCTTGATAATGTAAATGACGCCGTTAACAAATTACGTGCTAACGATATACGTTTTAGAGCTGTTTTAAATATGTGATAAACTTAATTTAAGCATCAATTTTCTTATTCAGCTTAATTTTCATTAAATCAGACCATTTTTGAGTCAAATCTTCAATTGATGTCAAATCATAAACATGTAAATTAATTAAATAATTAGTTAAAGTTCTATTAAATTTCTGTTATTAGAGACTGTTGAAAAACTCAAAATGAACTCCTTTTGATAAGTTGATTTGAACCTCAGAATAACAAATGGAGATCATTCCTTGATTTT
>DAHXPE010000159.1 GCA_027364495.1 Candidatus Heimdallarchaeota archaeon
CCAATATATCAGGTCTAGGAATATCAGCAAAGTCAGTTTTACCTGTTTCTACTACCGACAGACCAATATCAGTTTTGACATACCCACAGACATCTAATCCATACCCTAATTCTTCAGCTTTGACAATATAATCAAGCGAATTATGTTTTATGGCTGTGGAAAGCGCTGTTATTTCAGGATAGACGCATTCAAAACCCATACATCTTAATATTTCAACTAAGTTGCCTCCGACAAACATGTAAGCTATTGGACGTTTTTTATTAGTCTTTAAACCAGTAATGTAATCATAATAAGCATTATTTAACTCTTTTTGAGTTTTTCTTCCCATTCCTAATTCCGGTTGTTCCGGCATATTTAATTCCGGCAACATATTTTTATAAAGTTCTTCTAACAACATTATATTCACTCTTTTTAATCAAATAGTATGGATTCTAACAGGGTTTCTAATTGTAATCGTACATCTTCAAAATTTGATGATCGTTCTTCAAATTCAATATGAATATATTGGACATCCTTTCTAAACTTTTCAATTGCCTCTTTATATAGAACAAAATCTTCTAAAGCCGGTTCACAAAATTTAGCTGTTAAAAAAATCACCGCTTTAGCTTTACTGTTGTCAATTCTTTCTAAAACCTCATTTTCTCTACCAAGAGGATTATGTCGAGTTGGCAAAGGTTTTGCTTTTTCTATGTAGGCTTTTGATAATGCCTCCAATGGGTTCCCTTCAGTTGATATTGGTCCAGATAAAAAATTTTGACCTATTTGAAAATCTGAATCAATAATATGAAAACCTACATCTTCAATAAGTTGAATGACTTCTACTGTTGGTTGTTCACAGAACGGGCCCATAACCAAAACGGGTATTATATCTCGTTTTTTAATAGATCTCTTTTTAATTTCGCTTAAGGCAAGAGTAATTATTTTTTCATATTCTCTATTTGGAATTAAGCCTCTGAGTCTTAATAAGTAATAATATTCAGTAATAGAAATTTTTCCAAGATTATTCACTCGTTCATTATTAATTTCATTTAAAATTTTAAAGATATGGTTAGATATGATTATTTGTTCTCGTAATTGTTCTGGGTTAAATGATTGACCGCTTATTTTCTCAAATTTAGCAATTAATCGTTTATACTCATTCATTAAATAAGTTATTGATCCTTTTGATTGGAAATTTTGTGGATAGTGCATCATATGGGTCGTCATATCTGGAAAATTTCGTTCAAAAATTCCTGCAAGATTTCTTGCCACATCGCAAATATACGGTGAAACAAATCCATCAAATTCTTTAATATCACCAATTAATCCTAATTCTAGTGTACTTTTAGAAATAGAGCAAATAAATGACCCTAAATAAGCCTCAGAATGTGATATTTCTAAAATTTCTCCTCCTCCATACAAAGCAATTGACAGAATGCCGAATGATTCAATTAGTTCTTTGGGTACATAAACGGGAAAATACCCGACAATTTTTGCACCTGTGAGCTTGCTAAATTCTTTATGGTTAGTAAAAGTGAGATCTTCATGCCATTCTTGAGTCAATTGAACAATTTCTTTTATAGAAGCATTTTCTTTTAGTGAAAAAAGATTTTTTTGCATATATGTCTGTTCCATGGGTTTTAACCATCATCTTTCATGATTTAATTCTAAAATATTATTTTACGCTTATAGCGTGAACTGGGCAATGCTGTAAACATTGCTGGATTTCGTAGTTACTACATAAATCACATTTTACAACTGTATTTAATTCAGCTATGGGCCAAATCAAATCAAATGGGCAGGCCTCAACACATTGAAGACAGCCATTACATTTTTCAATATTAAATTTTATTGTGCCTTCTTCACGGTACAATGCTTGAGTATCACAATGATTCATACAATGAGCTATCTTACATTGATAGCATACATTTGATTTGTCTTTTCGATTATAAACATCAAAATTTACTTTAATTGCACTATTATTTCTCTGAACTAGTCTATCTGGATTATGAATTGAGGAACATATAACTTCACATAGTTGGCAACCTGTACATACATTTAAATCAATTTTTAATCTACGCATCTGCTCGACCATATCAATCAATCTCTGGTTCAACTAAGGCTAACGAACCATCCTTTTGAACATAGTTTCTTAATTCATAATATTTATGCAACATATTTTGGAATTTTTCTCTCTCAATATGATGTCCTGTGGTCGGAAGTCCCTTTAATGGCATTGGTTCATCAAAATAACGTTTTGGAAGTGTGTCTGAAGCAAAACCAACATTAAAATGCTTTTCATTAATCCAACGTTCTAAATTAATTACTCTTTTTCCGACATTTTCGAGATCTTCTTCAGTTACATTCATCCCTAAACCATAATTAAGTAGTTCCTTGAATTCAGGATATCCTAGGAGATTTGGTGAATTAAATCCCTGACAAATAAATCTACATAGACCTAGGCAATCTTCCATAGCAAAAATATTTTCTGAAAAAAATACCTCATATTCTTTTGTTTCATAACTGGTTGGATCACGTTTGATTGTTGCTCTATATAGTTTATTTATTACTTCATCAGGAATATTTGTCAAAATATCAAGTGTTGGTCTTGATCGTAAATGATCAGCTCCACGTGTTGATGTTGCAATTCCGAGTGAAAAAGATTTAATATAACGAACATCATGTGGATCCGACTGAGGTAATCCTTTTATAGCTGTAATTAATTCATCAGTTATGTCTTTTCCCGTTATTTTCTTTAACTTCTCCAGAGCTAGTCGTCCATCAGCTACTACATCACCAAAATCTTCCCTCAAACTCAGCTTTTGGAGTAGAATAACGGTTCCTTCATAATTACCAAAACTTAAGTCGAGACCACCTGTATGCTCTTTTGTAAGCACTTTTGTTTCAAAAAGCTCATAAAACCAGCTTAAAACACTGCCAGTACTTGATGCATCGAGACCTAAATCATTTACTAAGTTATTCAATCTAATAACAAGTTGTGGATCTCCAATACCTAAATTTGCACCCATCAATCCCACAGTAGAGTATTCTGGACCTTCTCCATTCTTTAAATTGCCCATTGGTTCAGTGTTTCTGTGTCGACAATGAACCACACAATTTGAACAGGAAACCATTCTTTCAACAAAATGATGGATTTCTTCAGCATTTAATTGATCACTAAAAGAGTTAATTGTACTATTTTTAGTACGAATTGCCCCGATTAAATTACTAACATTATATAATAATGGAGTACCAAGGGTACCTAAAGCACGAATAATTTTTGAATTAGCTAGCTTTTCATTCTGTTTTTCGACAGTATTAAAAAACTTATCTGGTTCTGCAATTAAAACTCCAAAGCCACCTGAAGCTACAATTGCTTTGAGTTTTTTAGAGCCCATAACTGCCCCTGATCCTCCTCTTCCAGCTGCATTCTTTAAACCATTTATTATACAAGCGTATCGAACAAGATTTTCACCAGCAGGTCCAATACATGCAGTTTTTGCATTCGGATCAATTGTCTCATTAATTGCTTTTTGAGTCTCACTTGTAGTTTTCCCCCAAAGTGTTTCTGCTGATTTAAATTCTATTTTTCCATCTTTTAAATGTAAATAAATGGGTTTTTTTGCTTTTCCAGTTATAATCAGGACGTCAAATCCTGAATAACGCATATACGTTGGGAAAAATCCTCCCATATTCGAATCACAAAAAACTCGTGATTCGGGTGAAACAGTTGTTACATTCATTCTTGAACTGCTGGGTGCACCTGTTCCTGTTAAAATTCCGGTTCCAAAAATTAAAGGTGTTCTAGGATCGAATGCATCTAGTATTCCTGTGTCTGATAATATTTTATGTAAATACACCATATTCAGGCCTCTCCCACCCAAATATCTTGTAGAATATTTTTCAGGTATGAATTCTACCGTGTATGTTTCATCAGTGAGATTGACTCGTGCTAATTTTCTTTGTAACATTGGTGATTCCATTTTATCCACCTGCCATTACAAAGGAAATTATCATATTATCTCCATCTTTTAAAGAGGCAGTATTTCGTTGATTATACATAATTATCTCATTATTAACTATACAAAGGTAATTTGGATGAATAATGCCATCATTGCTTATTTCAGAATATAAGTCGTTACTAATATTTTTTAATTTTAAAACCACATCCTGTGTTGAAATATTTTGTCGTTCATCTACTATTGTGAACTCCTTCATACCGATTGGAGACAATTTAGGTGAAATTATTTTTAAAAAAACTTTCATTATAAAACCAATCACAAATATTACTTAAATCGCCTTATTTTTTATGAATATTATTTTCCTTGAAAATTTGGCGGACGTTTTTCTAAAAATGCTTGAATGCCTTCTACTCTATCTTCAGTATTGAAGACTTCATTAAAGGATTTAGTTTCAAAATCTAAACCTGATTCGATGTCAACTTTAGAAGCAATTTTGATACTAGATTTTGCTTTTTGAATGGCTAGAGGTGCGTTGTGTTGAATTTTCTTTGCTAATTTCATAGTAACATCCATTAATTCAGCATCAGGAACAACTTGGCTTATGATTCCCCAAGAAAGTGTCTGATTAGCATCTATAATATCCCCAACCAAAATCATTTCAGAAGCTCTAGCTGAACCAATCAATTTAGTTAAACGTTGAGTGCCACCAGCTCCAGGTATTATCCCAAGTTTAACTTCGGGTTGACCAAATTTGGCTTTTGCACTAGAAATACGTATATCAGTAGCTAGTGCTAACTCCATACCACCTCCTAAAGCAAACCCATTGATAACCGAAATTGTCGGAATGGCTAATGTTTCAATTGCAGAAATTGCATTTCTACTAGCTAAGCCTATATCAGATATGATTTCATTATTTACAGATTTTAAATCAAGTCCTGAACCAAAATATTTACCTGTACCAGTTACAATTAAAACATCGGCTGATTTTTTCCATTCAATTTCATGAACGGCTTTTAAAAGCTCATTAAAGCACTCCAATCCAAGTTGATTTGATGGTGGTGAATCTATTTGTATTGTAGCAATTCGATCTTCCTCTATCAACTTAATATGATTGTATTTTGGTCTTTGACTATGCTGATTAAGCGCTTTTAAGGGAATATTGTCTCCAGTAAGTGGACAAAATGTGAAATTGTCAATACAATCTTTAACGTGCGAACAAAATACGCAGTCATTTTTAAAGCCTAAATCTTTTACATTTACTTTAATATAGCTCATTATATTTTTATTTACAAAATCCAATCCAGAAATAAAACTTACTAATGCTTCATTGAAAGGAACTTTGATATTATTTTCATGAGCTATTTCAACAATTTTTCCATTTAAATATTGAACTTCAGTCTGTCTATGATTTTCAATATCAATTAGCATACTTGGTTTGTGATGGCCACCTTTTTTCAAGTATTCAATAGCTCTATCATAAAAATCTGAACTAAGTTTGACATTGTCTAATCCAGCAACATAAATAGCTTCTTTCAACACATTACAAACCATGTGATATGTTTCTTGGAAGGACATAGCTTCTTTCATAGTCATTTGTGTTATAGCACAGATTCCAGATAAAGTAGCATTAAGAATTCCTTTTTCCCAGATTTTAACTTGTATATCAGGATCAAATTTCGTTGTTAGCCCAGATTCAGAAAATAAAGTAGCAATAGCTTTAGCTGTTTCATCCGCTTCTGAACTTAAGGTACCAACATAATTAGGAGGGTTAAAAAAAGTCATATCAATTATACCTGGCGATACAAGATTACCAGCATAATTAATTACTGCTCGTATTGCTCGTTCTTTTCCATAGACTTTTGCAATATCTGCTTCAGTTCCAATACCATTTTGATAGCTGACAAAAAAGGTATCTGGTCCGACAACATCTTTTAAATCTTGCAATACTTGATTAAGGAAAGTTGTTTTTACAGCAATAAAAACAACATTTGGATTAAACTTTTTAAGATCTTTAAGATTGGTTAATAAATTATCGCGCTTAAAATTAGCCGTAAAGGCATTAAAACCGACTATTTTAAGCCCATTTGTCTTGATTGCATCTATGTGGCTCTGCCAAACATCAACAAGTACAAGTTCAGGGTTTTTTTCGGCTAAATGTGCTCCAAGAAGACCTCCACTAGGACCTGCTCCTATAATTGCTATTCTCAAATCTTTTACACTCATAAACTTACTTCTTGTTCATTCAATTTAGAATATTTTTCTCTCAGCACCCTATGAAGAATTTTTCCGCTTGAAGTTCGTGGCATCTCCTCCATAGAAAGAAAAATGATCTTTTTAGGTCGTTTATAACTAGATAATGTCCTCTTGCAATAATCCATGATTTCTAATTCTGTTAATTTACCTTTGTACTTTTCATCTGGAATTACAAAGGCTGTGACTAATTCACCCCATTTATCATCCGGAATGCCTAAAGCGGCGCAATCAACAATGCCTTCATGAGATGTAATTGCAGTTTCAATTTCTGATGGGAAAACTTTTTCTCCACCTGTTATTATAATATTATGTTTTCTATCAACTAAATAATAAAAACCATCCTTATCACGTCGTGCCATATCTCCAGAAAAAATAACATTTACATCACTCATTCCTTCTCACTATCAAATTATTTTTTCATTACCTCAAGAAATATCGGATAAATACGATAAAAACAGTTTAAAAAAATTATTGACTTCATCTGCACCAGTTCGTGAAAAAACCAAACTACAAATCATGAAATTTTTCCCTAATACAATGCTTTTTGAAGCATATGGTTCAACAGAAGCTGGTTTAGTGACTATTTTAAGCCCAGAAGAGCAATTAAACAAATTA
>DAHXPE010000220.1 GCA_027364495.1 Candidatus Heimdallarchaeota archaeon
ATAAAAGATACTTTTGGAAAAGAATTTAGTAAGAATGATGGAAAATTGCTTCCGGCATCTGATTTACTAAATGCAAGAATACAATCCTTCGTTGAAAAATATAATCTTGTGCTGCCCTCCAGTTTAATTGAGAAATGGTCCGGTATAGTCAACCCAGCTATCTATGGTATGGAATCTCACTTAGATATCTTTAATCTGCGCCAAAAAGCTGTTATAATAATATTAATTGGATTGATTTTAGATGAATATGAGCTTATCACGTCTGAACAGACTCAAGAAGTAGCAAAATACGTAATTTCAATATTGACTGGTTTTTTAGACCAACTAATAGATTGGAACTGTAGATTATCCATGTGGATCTCAGAAAATGAACAAGTGGGTAGAGCATTTTGTGGACCTGGTATTCCGATGCTTTGGGACTATTCAGAGATAGATCCTGTTCTTCACGGTCCTGCTAACTTATGGGACAAACTTGATCGTCTAATCAAATCTAAAAAGTCTTTCATTAAAGAAAGTATCAAGCCAACCATTGTTAATGCTCAGGCACAAAATTTACCTTTCGATAATAAATTTTTTGACCTTGTTATAACCGATCCACCTTACTATGACAATATATATTACAGTGTCTTATCCAATTTTTTTTATACTTGGAAAAAAGTTTTAATGGAAAAAATTGAACCTGAATTATTTTCAAAACCTATAACTACTTTTACTGGGGAATTAGTCTCTTCTAAATACAGAAATATCGATCCTCAAATTGCCCACGAAATCTATTGTACCGATTTTAAAAAAGCAGTTCTTGAGATTGAACGAGTATGTAAGGATAGAGGTTTATTTTCACTTATTTATGGTCATAGCACAATCGAAGGATGGTTACCTATATTAGAAGCTTTTAAGGATAGCTCATTTTATATCACTAGCGTTCAGCCTTTACGAATTGAACGCCTTCATCGACCTCGTAGTATGAAGTCTAACGCTTCTAATTCTGTCGTAGTATTGGTTGCCAGAAAATTTTTACAAGCTAAAACGGTACTCAAGTTGCAAAAATATATCTCTCAAGTTACTATTATATGCCAAACATATATTCCTTCTTTACAGAAAGATTTATGGAGCACATTCGAAATAGGCATACCTGTGTACGCAAATTGCATTTGTCTAATTGCTAATCATTCTTCTATTTTAGATGATAACAATAAAATTGTTGATATTCAATCCTTAATTAGCTTGATTATCAGTCAAATTCAAAATTTTCTTCCTGATTTTTCAATTAAAAGCAGAAAATCTCTATAATTTATAAGATAACGATTAAAACTTAATTTATTTATTAAAATATGAGCTTATCCTTTTCAATATAAGAGACCAAGTAATCTATGAGTATTCTTTCATCAACAAAAATCAAAATTGGTTCATTAACTCTTGATAATCGCTTTTTCTTAGCTCCATTGACGAAAGTCACAGATTTGCCTTTTCGATTGCTAGTTAAACAATATAAACCTGGCTTGATGTTTACTGAAATGATTGATGCTAAAAATCTTGCTAAAGAAAAACATTCAGTGGTTGATAAAATTAAAACTACCCCTGCTGAACAACCCATAGGCCTTCAATTGTTTGGTACTAAAGAATCATTTTATACGCAAGCTATTAAAAAATTCGAGGATCAATTCAGTTTATTTGATCTAAATCTTGGCTGTCCTACTGATGAAGCTATTTCTCAAGGTGCTGGAGTTATTTTACTTAGACGTCCTCAAAAAATGATTAAAATAATTGAGGCTATGGTTTCTGCTACTGATAAACCAGTGACTGTTAAAATTAGATTAGGCCTCAATGATAGCTCCAATTTTTTTAAAACTATAATGCAAATTGAACAAGCAGGAGCTGCTGCTATTTGTATCCATGGTAGACTAGCTTATGATTCCTATAAAATACCAAATAAGTGGGATGTAATAAAACAAGCTAAAGAAACATTAAATATTCCTGTTATTGGCAATGGAGATATTTTTAATGGGCTATTGGCAAATAAATATATAAATGAGCAGTATGCCGATGCTGTTATGATTGGTAGATCTGCTATTCATAATCCTAAGGTTTTTGAAGAATGCCATACTGATGCTATTCTTGAGATAACAGAAAAAGAACGTTGGAACTGGATTAATGAATTTTATACAAATGGTATTGATAACAACTTTCTTCGTATGATAAGACTGCGTAAACGAGTATCAGACTTTCTTCACCCCTTTTTATCAGTTCAAGATCGTAAAATGTTGCGTAACGAAAACTTAAAACTAAAATTTGACGAATTAAATGAGTTTTTAGAAAAACGATTTCAGAGACAAATTCATCCGATTAATCAAATTAATAGCTAAAAATTGATTTCTTATTCAAAAACTACATTTATAACTGATAAACAAAAAATTCGTTTTCAAAGGGATTACCACGAGATAATTCTAATGTTTTATGTTTCAAATCCATTAGGACTGTTGTCACTGTCCCTAAATTACCAAAATCTTCGATCATTGTATATCGTCTGCAAATAGGTAATTCTGAATCAGAATCATCTAATAGAATTAATTTTAATTCATCCTTGGTTGTACCAGATAGATTTTTTGCCAATGTACTTGCTCGATCAAACCTTGAAAGAGATCCAGCAAATTCTTCAACTGAATTATCAAAACCTTCTGCAAGATAGTGGTTGGTATGAATAAAAATAGGATTTTTAGTAGGATAGAAAAATGTCCTTTCGATTGCTAATTCAAGATCCAGATAATTCCCTTTTTTATCGCCTATGAGAATATTACTCGCTGTTCCCTTATCATATGGATCAATATGTCTAACAGCAGACTCAATAGTTCTTGCTTCTAAAATATTTCTTAATAAAACATGAACCGGAACACCGTAAGAATCCTTTTCGATATTAAGATAGTTTAGACAAACTCCGACTCCATAGTTATTTAAACCAATTTTTGAAATAATTCCTGGTTCAGTCATGGTTAATATTCTTAATCCATTTTTTTGGAGCCTAATTCTCAGAACAACCGCTAAATCCTCAGATTCATGTAGCCAATCCCAATTTTGACCCATCAGAGCTGAATTTTTGAAGTACACAGCAGTACATTCATCTATTAATCTATTTATTATTTCAGTTCTTGAATTAAGAGCATATATCCAAAAAGGTTCTATATCCGCCCCTTCAGCTATAGCATCCATTTCAATACAATATTTTGGGTTAAAAGCTTGGATTTGATCCTTGTAATGGTTAGCTAACTTTTTTAGTTTACTTTTTTCTAAATTGAATAAGCTCTCGTAAAAGGAAATATTTTTTTCAATCCTCGATTTCAAAATAGAACCGTGTTGAAACCCAATTTCTTTAGGAGTACCTTGTAAATCAATCATTGGAAAACGTTCAGTCAATATAATTCAAATCAAGGCTATTTTTCGATTAATAACCCTGATTTAACAAATAATATAATTATTTAAGTAAATTTTTCAAAATCGTTAATTAAACTTGACTTTGGAAATTATTAAATTGTTTGCATTCGTTTGATTGTTTGGCTTAATTAGTGAATAGATATGGATTCTTCTTTATTAGAGATAGATAATCAAACTGTTTATTTTAAATCAGCTGATTCCATGGATGAAATACCAGATGAATCAGTAACTTTAGTTGTTACATCTCCCCCTTATTGGAATGTCAAGAATTATGGATCAGAAGATCAAATTGGATTTAATCAATCTTATGAAGAGTACATTACATCAATAAATAAAATCTGGAATGAATGCATTCGAGTATTACAACCAAACGGAAAAATAGCTATTAATGTACAACCCTTGCCGATTTCAAATGATTTATCTGGTTTTGACCGCAGAATCATTAAAGATATTATGAATGATATTGAAAATTTTTTTCTTAGCCATGATTTTTTTCTTAGCGGGATGAACTATTGGGATAAGGCTAGTTATATTAATAATGTTTCTTGGGGCTCATTTCCAAAACCAACAAACATTGCTACGAATACATCTTTTGAACAAATTTACACCTTTGTTAAACGTGGTAAAACTCGTAAAATTAACTCTGATCTTCTAGAAAAGAACTCCCTACATAAAAATGAATGGCGACACTGGGCTGTTCGTTGTATCTGGGATGATATATCTCCAGTTATTAAAATTAATTCTAAAGGATCCAATATTTATGGTCATTCTGCTCCTTTTCCAGAAGATATACCTTATCGATTAATTCGTATGCATACTGTCTCAGGTGAAGTTGTTTTGGATCCTTTTCTTGGATCTGGTACTACACTCAAGATCTGTCGCCTTTTAGGACGTAAAGGTATTGGTTATGAGATCAATTCTTCCTATCGCGACAAAATAACTGAACGAATTACCGAGGACTGGCAAGCACCTTTTGTTGATACTGGGTATTTGACCTTGAGTTATAGACAATTGAGCCAAATGGTCGATATAATAATTCAAAACGTTTCTTTTGATTCCAAAAAAGACGAAAACCATACATATCTTAAAAAAAGCATTTATACAGATTTAGAAGAACAAGGATTTATCTCTAAAGCCATAAAATCAAAATTACGTGAAATTACCGATAACCAAGAAATAAAAAACTACTAATTTAATAAATTCTAACGCCGAAATTAATCATTAAGAGAATTAGATTTTATTGAAATAGTTACTAATAATTGAAATTAATAGCTAATCAATGTATGAATCACCATGATAGACGCTCAACAATTTCATAACCTCACTAAACATTCTAGAGAAAGTTTACGACAATCAAGGTGGCGAATGGATTTTACAAACAAACCTTTTCCATTCAAATTGTACAAAGATATTTTTCCTATTGCACTTCCTCAAGAATTCTCATTACCAGAAGAACAATGTTTGCAAACTCTAATTGACCACAAATATTCTCCTGAAACATTTGTTTTAGATAAAAAATTCTTAGCATCGTTATTATTTTTTACAGGAGGAGTTTCAAGAATAATTAATGGAAATTTCATGCGAACAGCCTCAGCAACAGGAGCTCTCTATCCCATAGAATTGTATCTTATAATTCAGCATTTTTCTGATTTAGAGGACGGATTATACCATTTTAGTGTCGGTGATTTTAGCTTAAATCAGCTTAGAAAGGGCAATTTCTTTCCCTATGTAGCTCAAAATTCTTCCGATCCAGAAATTATTCAAAAGAGTTTTGTAACAATTCTTATGACTTCTTATGCTTGGAGAAATTCCTGGAAATACCAAGAACGATCTTATAGGCATTGGTATTGGGATGGTGGGGTTATGCTAAGCAATTTAATGGCTATTTGTTCAAATTATCAATTGAAAAGTAAGATAGTGACTGTTTTTAAGGACAAGGAAATTAATACCTTAGCTAGCTTACGAGAGCATCAAGAAGTCGTTATTTCACTTATTCCAATCTATTTTGAATCAGCAACTAGCCAAACAATTCAAGAAGATTTTCCAGTCCAAGATATCAAAGAGTTACAGGTTAATTTTTTACGAAGTTCTCCTAAAGAAATCAATTTCCCAATTATTTGGGAGATTCATGAGAAGACTTCAATTTTTAAAAACCAAGAATTAAAATCTTGGTCTGATAAAGCAAAAAATTATAAAGAATTCATTAAAGTTCCCCTACCGTCTGAAGTATATCTTGATTATACTAAAAGAAATATTCTTTCTTTAGAGCAGGCTATCCTTCAGAGAGGCTCAACTAATCGCTTTGCTAGGGGACTATTATCACAGGAAATTCTTATGACTATTTTGAAAACCTCAAATTCAGGTATACCAATGGACCTCTATCCTGATGAGTATTCTACTATTATAGAATGCTACCTAAATGTTCATAATGTTGAAGGGTTAGAACCAGGAGCATATTACTATAACGTTACTCGGCAAAAACTTGAATGCATCAAAACAGGTCAATTTAAAGAAAAAACAGCTTTTCTGTGTCTTGGTCAACAATTGTTTGGTACAACTCATGTAACGATATTTTTACTCTCTAATTTAACAAATTTATTAAAAAAATTTGGTGATAGAGCTTACAGAATTGCTCAGTTAGAAGGTGGTATAATTTCAGGGAAAATATACTTGGCTTCTTTTGCAGTAGGTATAGGAGCACGAGGAACAACTTTTTTTGATGATGAAGTTATTAACCACTTTTCACCGCATGCTAAGGGCAAAGACGTAATGATGGCCGTTGGTATAGGTAAACCAGACTATATAGCCAAAAAAGGCAAAAAATTAGGCCCTTTGTTTAGTAGAGAAGAATTAATTACTGAACTCGAGAGCTATTTAAATGGTCACGATTTATAAATTAAGAATTTTTAAAAATTTGACGAATGGCCCTACTAAAATAAAAAGGAGGTTGTAAATTGAAAATTTAAAAGTGCAACTCAAGTAATTAAGCAGAATATTTATTTATAATCTTAAAATTATCATTGGATAGATCAATATTATCTAAACCAACATTTTCAAAATAAAGATATTTGAGTGATGGTAGAAGTTCAATTTCCTTAGGAAAATATGGCAAAATATTATCAATGATACTTAGAAAATATAGATTGGTCAATCTATTAATATTTTTTGGTAGACCCTTTATATTGCAATGAGATAATAGAAGGTATTCTAAATTAGGTATGTTAGAAACCTCAAAAGGAAATCCACACTCAGGGCACTTAATGGATGCCGATTTTAACATAGGTAAAAAACCAAGTTTAGTAAATAAGGTACAATTGTTACCCTTGATATCAAGATGTTCTAAATTTGGAAATAATTCTGGGATTTGAGGAAAATTAATTTGAGAAA
>DAHXPE010000163.1 GCA_027364495.1 Candidatus Heimdallarchaeota archaeon
CCTATCAATCTGCCGAAAGAATTTTAATTTTAATTTCTGAATCCATACTATCAAGTAAAAATTTGTGTTCCAAAAGATGCTTATCGTAGAGATGGAGAAATATTTCTTCTGTGGATTGCGTTATTTTTGGAAAGTTTTTCATACTTCATACATCTAATTATTATCAAAAATTATTGAGTTGTCCATTGATTTATCCTTTTAATTCATTGCAATTTTTTAATTACAAAGTCATAATAAAAATAAAAAGGAAATATTGAATATTTTGGCAATATTTCATTTCTATTATAAAAAATTGATTGAATGAGATGATATTTCTGGTTTATTAAGAATTTGTTTTAAATTAAACGCAATTTACTTTCAGTTGCTAATTCATTTTGAAAATGGCATGCTACTTTATGTGAATCAGAAACTTCCATTAATTCAGGTTTGACCTCCATACATTTTTTTTGCATGAAAGGACATCTAGGATGAAATCTGCATCCTGATGGAGGGTTAAGTGCATCAGCTACTTCGGATTCAGGAATCTCAAAATCAGATTTGTAGTTTGGATCAGGGATAGGGATAGCTTTGAGGAGTGTGTAAGTATAAGGATGTCTGGGTTGCTTGAATACCTCGTTTATATTTCCTGTTTCTACTATTTCACCTACATACATTATTGCGATTTTATTGCAGAAATGTTTTGCAACAGCCAAATCGTGAGTAATGAATAAAATTGACAAATTTAATCGTTCTTTAACCTGGAGGATTAAATCCAATATAGATGCTCTAATTGACACATCAAGCATAGATGTTGGCTCATCAGCAATTAATACCTGCGGATTAACAATAATTGATCTAGCTATGGCAACTCTTTGTCTTTCACCGCCGCTCAATTCATGAGGATATTTATTATAATAATCCATTGCTGGGTTTAAACCCACTAAAGATAAGATTAATAAAACATCTTTGTCTTGGAATTTTTTGTCTCGTTGGAGTTTGAATCGATAATAAGTATACAACCCAATAAAGAAAAAGACGACACCATAATAAAAAGCGGGTTGTTGACCAAAAATTAATTTTAATTTATTTGAATAACCTATCATAAAGAAAAAGATCGCTATGATACTAAAAATAATTAAACTTATTTCGCCAATATTAGATCCTTTATGGACATTTTTTCTTTCTTCATCTTCGAAACGTCCTTGAATTGCTAAGGCGTTTGAAAGCTGTTTACCTATTTTTAGTCTTGGATGAAGACTGGTAAAGGGATTCTGAAAAATAAATTGAATATTTTTCCTAAATAACCTACCTTTACGTTCAGATGGGAGCATTTTATTGCCTCTCCAATAAAATTCACCCCCTGTTTCAAAATTTAATCCTGCAATGATACGTGCTGTTGTTGTTTTACCACAACCTGATTCGCCAGCTAATCCAAAAATGTCACCTTGATCAATTTTCAAAGAAATATCATCAACAGCCTTTACTGCTTTTTCTTTTCCTCCTAATATTTTCGCAAACAAACTGCCTTCAACAGGAAAATATTTTTTAATGTTTCGTAATTCGATTACAGTTTCTTTTGTATTACTCATTGTTCGCCAATTCTCCTGATTTTTCATATTCTGACGTTCCAATGTGACATCTGATAAGATGATTAAAGGAATTAATTTTCCGAAATTCTGGCTCTTCTTTAATACAGATAGTCTTTGCAAATGAACAACGGGGATTGAAGCGACATCCTGTGGGAGGATTCTTTAAATCTGGGGGGCTACCAGGTATTGATTTCATAGTTTGGTTTTCTTCTAAAATATTGGGAATAGAATTCATTAAACCTACGGTATACGGATGTTGGGGATTTTTGAATATTTCATTCGTTGAACCAAATTCAACCAGCTTTCCGGCATACATTACTGCTACTTTAGTTGCTATTTGAGATATAACCCCTAAATCATGGCTAATAAAGATTAAGGACAGTCTTTTTCTTTCTTTTAGTCTTTTGAGAAGAGAAATAATTTTAGCTTGAACTAAAACATCTAAAGCAGTAGTTGGTTCATCACAAATAACTAGTTTAGGCTCCAAAATTAATGCTAAAGCAATAGATAATCTTTGCTGCATACCACCAGAAAATTGAAATGGATAATCATACAATCGACTATAAGGAATATCTAAATCCCCGAAAATTTCTTTAATCCGGTTTACAAATGTTTTTTTATCAAAGTTATGGGCTTCTAACGTATCAAAGAAATGGTTTTTGATGTTTTGTAATGGATTCAAGGCGTCTTGTGCAGCTTGAAAAACCATCGAGACATATTTCCCCCGCAAATTATTCAGATATTCATCAGGGAGTGTCACGATATCAACATATTGTTTATCATTTACTCTAAAAAGGATCTTTCCAGTAGGAATCCTCTTATTACCTTTCAATAAATTAATGATTGAAAAGCCTAAAGTAGATTTTCCACAACCAGATTCACCTACTAGACCAATAGAGTCTCCTGGAAAAATATCCATGGAAACTCCATCAACTGCTTTGACAAATTCACTTTTATCTTCATAATAAACACGAAGATCCTGAATAGTTAATAGAGGTTTTTCAGGACTTATATTCGAATTATTTACTTGATAGTTCACAATTGTCCACTTATTAATTTATTAGTTACGTTTTTGGATCAGAGGGTTATATTTTTCGTTTAATGAGTCGCCTACAAGGGCAAATGAAAAAGCTAATAAAAAGAGCATTATACCAGGAAAAGTTATTAGCCAAGGAGCCAATTGAATGTTAGGAATAGCAGCAGTTAAATCGTAACCCCAATCAGGAGTTGGTGGCAGTATTCCTATTCCTAAAAATGCCAATGCTGCCCCCGTTAATATAGCATCGGTCATAGAAAATGGAATTAATGCCATTGGTGCAGCAATAACATTTGGTAAAATATATCTAAACATTATCGTAAAATCACTAGCACCTAATACCTTAGCTGATTCAACAAATGAAGATTCTCTTATTTGTAACACAATGGATCTTACTATAACAAAGAAAGATGGAATATACAGGAGACCCACTGAAAATGAGACTACTAAAATAATTCTCAAAGTTTGTCCTGAGGGAGTATTAGTGTCAATGATAGAAAAATGTGTGAAAGGGATGAAAATTTGAATATTTTGGATAAAAGTTGATAAAAGAATAGCCAATAACAATGCTGGGAAAGAAACGATTATATCACTAACTGTTTTTAAGATACTGTCAATTCGACCTCCATAATACCCACTAATTAATCCTAAAGGTACACCTGCAAAAAAGCATATAAATGCTGCAATAAAGGACATTTGAAGAGGAATTTGAGCACCGTAAATAATTCTTGAATAGACATCGTAACCGAATAGAGTGGTGCCCATAATTATTCCGGGACCTGGAGGTTGTTGCCTGCAATATGCATTATGAGCAGCTCCACAAATATACAATGATTTATCATAACTATAGGGAGCTAAAATAGGAGCAAAGATAGCCATGATTCCAAATATTGTTAAAATAGCTAACCCAATACCTAATAATTTGTCATTCTTAAATTTCCAGATGAAAATCGAAATAACAATTAACACAAAAATTATTTGAGGTAGGAGTATAATAGCAGTGTTGATTAAAATTTCTAGGTTAAAAATCAGATTAAAATTTACTTCTCCTGGTAAACCTATAAGCCAATAGAGAAACAAACATAAAAATATAATTAAAATTACCCATTTCTTTTTAAAAACATTATAAATTGTGGTTGGAACTGACTGATTAAGTCGAGGATTTTTCAATTCTTCTGGTAATTCTAAAGTCATTTTTGGTCGCCTTTGTATCAAATTTATTTAATTTCTTTTATAATCGCACTCTTTTATCTATTGATGCGTAAATAATGTCAGAAATGAAACTAACAATCGCAACACAAATAGAAAATAATATAACTGCTGCCTGTATCTGTGGATAATCTTTACTAACTATAGCATTGTATAAATAAAGACCTAACCCAAAATAAGAAAATGTAGTTTCAGTTAAAATAGCACCACCTAGCAAAATTGCAAATTGCAAACCAATAATAGGAATAGAAGGAATAGTGGCATTTTTCAAGGCATAATCATATGTTATTTTTCTATCTGATATACCACGAGCTTTAGAAGAATCAATAAACTGTTCATATACCACAGTAACCATGTTAGTACGAACAAGACGTGCAACAACACCAGAAAGCAATAATCCAAGAGTTAAACCAGGTAAGAGTAAGTGGCTAAAAACATCCTGGAATAAAGTTAAACCAGTATAGCTAGCACCCACTGAAACATCAGTTTTAATGACAAACCAAGATTCATAAAAGTAAGGAATCAAAGGGATAAGACTAAGAAGGATAGCTAAAACGAATATTTTTTTGAAATATCCTTTAGCTTCATTTTCAAATGTCGTGTAAAAATATAGCCAGATGAAGAATGAAAAGAAAAAAAGTAAACCTTTAGCCAAAAAGGTATATGTTCCTAATATTGCATCTAATGATATAAGTCCTTTATTAAAAACCAAAAACTGAGCAACCTCAGAAATTACAAAGGTAATTCCCAACATGATAAGAGTTTGTTGATTAACTTCTTTTTCGTAAATTTTGGTATAATAGAAATAAGCGATTAAGAAACTTAAAAACCATACAGCAAATATTACATAATAAATAACATCCCAACCAGGGGGACCTGAAAATAAAAGTGTATCAACTGAATAAATACCCGTAATACGATGAATATAAGAAGTCACATTAGTACCAGTTCGTAAGTTCGATGGTATCCAACCTAGAGAACCAATAGTTGTTTTTTGGAATATCTGAGAAAAAATAACTTGCATCCAAATACCCATCCAAAAAATAGGGATGGAATAAACAGCTATTGTATAAATTCTTAATAAATGATCGCGATTTTGACCTCGATATTTACCTGAATAGGTTCCAATTAAAATACCTAAAGGTACACCTATAATAGAAGCTAGAATCGAGAGTTCGATTGTTGCCATAAATCGAGGAATGATATCATTGATTATCGGTGTGTTACTTTGAATAGCTGATCCAAAATCAAATTTTATAAAAATATTTTGAATAAATAATAAATATTGATCCCAAAGTGATTTATTAAGTCCGAACTGTGCATTCAATCTAGCAACTTGTGCTGGAGATAACTTCAAATTTAACACTCTAACGGGACTGGCTCCGGGTAATACCCTAATCAAAAAAAATACTATCGTTGTCAGAACGAATATAGAGACAGGAATCAGAATGATACGTCGGATAACATAACTGCGATAACTAGCCATTGAACAGTCCAGAATAAAAAGAATGAAAATAAAAGAATAAGAAAAATAAATAAAATAGTTTTTTATAAAATTTTGTGTCAAAAGTTGAGCAAATTTAGTTAGATTGGTTATGGAATTTTTATTGAATGATTTTTTAATATCAGCCTTTCTTTCTTATCAAAAACAAGTATTGAAATTATTCTCTAGGTTGGATAAAAAATAACCGATCTACTCTATAAATAGAGCTCTGATTAAAAATTATTAATCAAATGCAAATTTATTTATCTTAAAAATACATTTTCCAATGTTAAATAATTATAATCCTAAAAATGCTTCTCTTACATATGGATTATTAAGAATTTCTTCTTTGGATCCTGCTAGTTTTATTCGACCATTTTCCATGACATATCCTCTTTCACAAATATTAAAAGCCATGGTAATATCCTGTTCAACCATTAATATGCTCATATCTTTTTTTCTTTTTTTCATTGCATTAATGGCATCCAAAATATTGTTTTTAATTAAGGGCGCTAGACCTAAACTTGGTTCATCAAGCAGTAATAATTTAGGATCTCCCATTAATGCTCTTCCGATGGCAATCATTTGTTGTTGACCACCGCTAAATTTACTGGCTTCATCAAATAACCGTTCTTGTAATACTGGGAATAGATTTAGAACATCTTCTAACAATTTTGCCTTTTTTCCCTCATCTTTGATAGTATAGGCTCCAAGCATTAAATTTTGTTCGACAGTGGATTCGGGGAATAAATGTCTTCTTTCTGGACAATGAATGATACCTTGTTGTACAATTTGATGAGGTTTCATAGAATTATTTAATTTTATTTTTCTAAAATCAGATTTTGATGATTCCCTTATTATTTTATTATTAAAATATATTTTTCCACGTTCTAATTCTACTAATCCAGAAATAGCATTCATTAATGTAGTTTTACCAGTTCCATTCGGACCAATGATTCCAACACTCTCACCTTTTAGAATCTTTAATGTAATTCCCGCAATTGCAATTGCTCTACCATAATGGACACTAACATCTTGTAATTCGAGTGTATGATCTTTTACATTAGAGGAATTAGAATCCACATTATTATATAACATATCTTTTTAACCAAAATCCATTTTTTTAATAATTTGTTCCTAAATATGCATTAATAACTTCATTGTTTGAAACAATTTCCTTGGGAGTACCAATCGCCAAAACTTTTCCTTGATTAATGACAATTACCCTATCTACTAATTTCATCAAAATATTTAATTTATGCTCAACTATTATGGCAGTCATTCCATTTTTTCTAGATTCTCTAATAACACGTTCTATCCTAAATGCTTCTTCAACCGAAACTCCAGCAAATGGTTCATCTAGTAATAACAATTCAGGAAATAATGCCATTGCTCTAGCAAAATCTAATCTTTTCAAATCTCCTTGTGGTAAAATAAAGGCAGGATAATTTTTCTTTTCGGACAAATCGACGGTTATTAAAGACCAAATAGCACGATTTTTCAGTGTTTTTGGACTCTGAAAAAAATTTCTAGAAACATGAGAAACCAACGTGTTTTGAGTTGCAGTAAGCATTTTGAATGGTCTAGCTTGCTGAAATGTTCTTGCCATTCCAATTTTTGCTATTTTTGAAGATGATCGACCTGTAATATCCATATTTTTAAATATAATAGTTCCATGATCTGGTTTTAGATATCCCGTTAATAAATTGAATAATGTAGTTTTACCTGCACCATTGGGCCCAATGATTCCAATTATTTCTCCTTTTTTAACCTCAAAACTTACATAATTAACTGCTATTAGCCCTTTAAAAGTCTTTTTTAGGTTTTGAACAGAAAGGATAACTTCATTTGAAATAAATTTTCCTGAATCTTCTTCTTGCTCATGTTCATCAATAATATTTTCAGACATCGTTATTTTCACTATTCCGGTTCATATAATCCAATAGATGGCCAAATACCAAAAATTCTCAATCGTATTTTTTTGAAAATTTTTGGATAATAATATGCTAACGGAATTCCAACAACAATATCAATAAGAAATAAAGCTCTTATAGCTCTTGTTGGATGGTTGGTTAGATTTAAATTTAAAAAATTGTTCAAAACAAAAATACCAATTTGTTCAGCTATTATAAAGAATGGAATCAATGGTAATGTTAAAAGAGCTATTATAGTAATGACAATAGTATCCAATAAATTCAGATTTGAATAATTAGCGTGGCTTATTAAAATCCAGCTTAGTGCAAATAAAACTCCTAGCACCATAGCTCTTTTTTGTTCACTTTTTGCTCTGACAATTCCATTCTTCATAAATAAAAGCACAAAAACTAAACCTAATCCATAAATTAAATAATCAGAACCTGGTATATTAAAAACTTCAACTACAAAAATCTGCATTAATAAAGTTAATATGATTGCTCCCAATGCACCACCATAAACAGTACCTATTCCACCTATTACTGAATAGATAATTGGAGTAAAAGAGTTGGTTGTATAAAACATTGTAGGATAAACAGTTGTTTGCCACTGAGCAAATAAATTACCAGCTATACCAGCAAAATATGCACTAACAACAAATGCTAGGATTTTGTAACGTGTTATATTTATCCCAATGGATTCAGCAGCTTCTTCATCCTCTCTAATTGCTTTGAATGTGTCGCCTAGTCTGGAATAAGCAAAGAGCATCATAATACCTATTGAAATAAAAAATATTAATAAAGTAAAATAGTAGAGATTTAATGCATTTATTTGAGCTGCCAGAGGGTTATTCGGATTTACAGGTGTAATTATTTGAGGAATGTTTGAAACTCCAAATTCCCCTCCAGGAAAAAGATTTAAATTTGGATTCAATATCGCGTAATAGACAATTAACGGCAGAATTAATGAGACAAGGGCAAAATATGCCCCTTTTAAACGCAAAGCAATAAATCCAATAAATAGTGCTAATAAAGCTGAAACCAAAGCAGAGACAAAAAATGCTTCAAGTGGAGGCAATAAACTAAATTGATTGATAAGTGAGACAATAGCTTTTGTCAAAGGATTTAATTCAATATTGCTTTTTAATATTTGATTTGCACTAGTAAATAGATAAAAGAAATAAGCAGAAAATCCGAAAAATAAAGCATGTCCAAAATTGAATTGACCAGTGTAACCTGATAGCAAATCCCAACTAGCAGCAAATATTCCGAAGATTAATGCTAAGGTAAAAAACGAGAGTATTAAATAATTATTCTGGGATGAAGTTGACGTTGGATTTCCAAATAGACCAGTTTGTACCAGTACCGAATAAAGGTCCGATAAAATAAAAATATTAGGGTATTTACCAGCTATTTCGACAGCTCCTTGTAATAAAGGTAAGAAGATCAAGATAAAAAACATTATAATGAAATATTTTTTATCATTTAATTTCCTACTTATTTTTTCGTAAAATTTTTCTTTAGCCATTTACGATTGAACTCCGATTTATTAGGTTTGTCCCTCTTTTTTACCAAACAATCCATAAGGTTTGATAATCATAACTAAAATTACAATAACTAGAGGGACGATTATTGCATATGTAGAATCAATTGTTATTGAAAAAATTGTAATATTTAAAATGCTTACCAAAACTGTTGACAGACCTAAAATTAGTGAGGCTATTACAGTTCCTGAAAGAGAACCCATTCCCCCTAAAGTCACGACGACTATTGCAAATATCAATATAGTCCAACCCATGTTTGGATTCCAAATAGGAATAGCGGAAAAAGAAGAAGTCAATACTGCGGCTAAACCAACTAGCCCCATACCTATCCCTGAAACAATCATGGTGATTTTTTTAATATTGATTCCAGCTAATGATGATGCAACCTCATCTTGAGAAACAGCTTTTATTGCAAGACCAATTCTAGAATAATTTATAAACACAAATAATAATATAAGAACAAAAATAAAGACAATTAGAGAAAAAACTTTTACTGTATTGATACCTGCTCCAAATATAATCATAATATCACTTTTCACGACAATTGTATCAACATTGTGTGTTCCGGTACCAAATATAGCAAAACTAGTACCATTTTTTGGATAGGACATTAATGAGACAAAACTTTGAAAAATTATAGCTAGAGCAAAGGTAACTATCATAATATTGACTGTTGAACTTCGTATTCTATCAATTAAATATCTATCAGCTAACATTGCTAAAACAGCAGTAAAAAAAGTAGCTACAATAACTAAATTAATATAAATGACAGTAAAATTAAAAATAAAATAAAAAATGGGATTTAAAATACTTATGAATAAAATAATGATTATAGTAGGTTTTTTATTAAATTCTAGATACCAGCCAGCTAATACTAAGCACGCTATAGCTAAGCCAGAAAATAATCCACTTGCAAATGAATGACTTAAAATTGATATTCCAGCTAAAGTTATTAAAGGAGAACACACAAATAAAAATTTAAAAACTAAAATTTCCTCAAAATATCTAAATAGCAAAAAAACTGTTAGTAAAATTATTATAATCGGCATTAAAAGAATTAATAACAATAATCCTGATGTTATAGGATCATTAATAGAAAATCCAAGACTGACAGCTATTGCATTTTGCAAAAATACCATTGTGTACGCACCAATTACATAATAGCCTCCAACAGATAATTTAAACTGCTTTGCTACACCAAATATTAAAGAAAAGCCTATGGACGTAGTTAGATAGATTGATGATAAAACAATACCTAGCAAAAATGTTTGAAATGCAGTTGTTGGATCAGTTATAGCAAAAGGTGCTAACGATAGGAGAATAATTAAAATAAGGATTGAAATTATTGTTGTTTTTTCTTGTTTAAAATAATCATTTTCCCAAAATTTAAGTTCCATAATCATCATTCTATCTTTGGATGTGAATTTAACTTTTATTAAATCAATTCAATAAATTTACAATTCTTTAAAGTAAAATAGAAAATAAAAAAAAATAACAATTAAAAATTATTTTTTTTACACTTTCTTATATTTTTTATAAGCAATAACGGTGCCTAAGGTAACAAAGACCGCAAAGAATTCAAAACCGGGTGATGATTTTGCTGAAGTCGTATAACCATTATCTGAATGGTTAATAGGCCATTGTAAACCATCCAATTTTACACTCAAAAAGTCTGGAAGATTTGAATAAATTTCTTTTTTCACACCACCTTTTTGCCATTGAACCATTACTGGATTAGGATAGATACCACCACCCATGGTTATATTTTCTGGGGTATAAAGATCATGAACGGTAATTTTTTGAGTATAATTTACACCTGGAACGGGAGCCGTCATTCCTGAGGAGTTTACACCATATTGCGGACCTAACTCATTGGTAAATCTAGTTGTAAATGCGGTACCATTATAATTTGTACTATCAAGATTAGACTGTATTTGAGCACTAGTAGGAGAAGAGCTCTTTTCAAGTGCTTGAACTAAAATATTAACGGCATCATATGAAGCATAAGCCGTATAAGTTGGTTCTAGACTATATTTGCTATAAAATTCATTTCTAAATGCTACAGCTTGGGGTCTAGTAGTACTAGGATTTGTTGTTTCAAGTTCTATTTCACCATATGCAGCACCTGCTGTATCTTGGAAGTATGTAGAGAGTTGTGCTTGAACATTAATTCCAGCTAAAAACTGAGTCATGTTAAGAGCAGCCCATGCTTGGGTAACATATTGCCCTACTGGAGCAGAAAATAGTTCTAAAATTGCATTGGTATTAGATGGCACAGTTTTGAGAGAAGCTGTTACAGAGTCTTGCGATGCACTTGTACTGATAGGTATATCAGCACTAAATGTCACATTGTCTGAAGCAAAAGCGGTAGCAAAAACATATTTTATTGCATTTGATATTGCTAGTGACCAATCGGCTTGTTCTCGAACAATGGTAATATTTTTAACACCCAAACCTTTGTACATATAGAACTGAAAGAATGATAACAAACAAGTTGCAAGATTTGTTCCATTCGTTGGTCCAACTCGCCAAAAGTATGGTGTAATTATTGGGGCAGTACTTCCAACACCAAGGAAGGGGAGTTGCCCTAATTGGCTTTGAAGGGATATAGCAACTTCTGTTCTAAAACCACCAATTACAGCAACTACTCCATCACCTTTCAATGTCGTCAATGAAGTACCTGCCACTGTGCTATCTGGAAGACCATCGGCTCCTGAAGTGGTTTGATAATCACCTTCTAAATTATAATTAGTTCCAGCAACCGTCACACCACCATTGGAATTGACATCAGAAATGGCAAGTTCCATTGCTCTTTTCATATCTTGACCTGGAAGAATAGATAGAGGACCTAGCCCACCTATCTTTATCACAGGTGTTGCTTCTTTTGTAGCAGTTACAGTTTGAATTGAAAACATCATTACCATCATTGCTACAATGAGAAAAACACAGTAAAATTTCATTTTCTTTTTCATTATTTAAAACCCTTTAAATCACTTTTATTTCTATAATCCTATCTATCTCAGATTTAATTATTGAGATAAAAGGTACTAGGTCAAAATTTTTACAAACTTAAATATTTTTTGTAAATTTTGAAAAGCGTTAAAAAATCCGAGTGGACAAAGATTATTTATTTCACATTTTATTAGACAAAAGATTTTTTAACTAATTTAAAGGGGAATTTATCTAAATATACTACACGATTATATTGAAAATAAAAGGTAAAATTAATGGTAGAAAATTCTCAAATAGTTGAAAGATTATCAATAATGTCACCAGTTGATATAAAAAATTATCCTAGCTATTGTCCTACAAGTTTAAATTATTTTCATCATCCCATATATGAATTTTTAGAAAAAAGCGTACGTGATTACCCAAATAATATCAGTACAATTTTTTTTGATAAAAAATATACCTATAAACAACTAAAAGAAAAAGTTGATAGGTTAGCAACTGGTTTAAAAAATCTGGGCCTGAAGAAGAATGACAGAATTGCTATTTATTTGCCTAATTGTCCTCAGTTTGTCATCTCTTTTTTTGCAATCAATAAGATTGGAGCCATAATAGTTCCTTTTAACACACAATACGTAGATAAAGAAGTAATTTATCAAATAAATGATTCAGGTGCCAAAACTATAATTTGTGTAGATATCGTCTATCCAAGAGTGAATAGATTACAACACGAAGGCAAAATTAAACTGGATCATGTAATTGTAACTTCATTTAGAGAAGAATTAAGTTTAGCTAAAAAAATCGTTGGAACAGTATTTTTCAGGGTACCTCGGGAAAAAAAGCCAAAAAATGGTCATATTTCTTTTAAAAAATTAATTGAACAATCAGAACCATTTACTGAAAACGTTCCGATTGATCCTAGTAATGATATAGCTTTATTGCAATATACTGGTGGAACCACCGGTGTATCTAAAGGATCAATGCTGACACATGATAACATAGTAATGAATCAGCAACAGGTGACTTCATGGATGAATCCCCCGGTAGATATTGGTCATGAAATTTACATGTGTGCCTTACCATTGTTTCATATTTATGCTTTAAATGTTATTATGATATCTGCTATTAGTCAAGCTTCACAATTAATTTTAATACCTGATCCTAGGGCAGGAAGACCTCGATTACAGGATTTACTGGAAACTATCCAAAAATATAAGCCAACATATTTTCATGCCATACCAACGCTGTATTTAGGACTCTTGTATCATCCAGATATTAAAAATTATGATCTAACTTCTTTAAAGGCTTGTTTAAGTGGTGCTGCTCCATTACCCGTTGAAATAATGCTTAATTTTGAAGAATTAACTAATGCTAATGTTGTTGAAGGGTATGGATCAACTGAATTAAGTCCTGTCTCACATACAAATCCATTAGATCATTTTACAAAAAAACCTGGAACAGTCGGTTTCCCTTTACCAGATACCTATGTCAAAATTGTTGATCCCGAGAATCCAACTACTATACTACCTTGGGGAGAAGAAGGAGAGATAGCAATAAAAGGTCCACAGTTGATGAAAGGATACTGGAATAAAGAAGAAGAAACTATAAAGATAATAACAAAGGATGGTTATTATTTAAGTGGTGATATTGGAAAATTTGATGAGGATGGATATTTAACAATTACTGATCGAAAGAAAAATATGATAGATGTTTCAGGACTAAAAGTTTATCCAAGAGAAGTTGAAGAAGTCCTTTTTGAGCATCCAGCAGTAGCAGAAGTAGCCGTTATCGGCATCCCTCATAAATTTAAAGGTGAAACAGTCAAAGCATTTATTGTTCTGCGTGATAATGAGACAGCAACTGAAGATGAGATGATAGATTTTTGTAAAGGAAGACTAGCAAGATTCAAAGTTCCAAGTGCGGTAGAATTTTTAGATGAATTACCACGTAGTGCAGTTGGTAAGATTCTTCATCGAGAACTTAGGTCTAGGGAATGGCAAAAAGCTGGTAAGGAAAAAAACATAGATTCATAGATAAAGTTGTTTTCAAATTCGATCGATAAAAAATTTTTATTAATAAACTTACATTCCACATATATCACTTCTGAATTATATTTAAGTCACTGATGAGACCAATAAGGTAAATTTGACCTTATTCTTTCCCAATGAACTAAAAAATATTCATGGAGTAATATAGATTTCAAAATATAAACGAATTTTTAAAAAGATTTTTCTCTTGGAAAAAAATATAATAAGTTTTATAAAAAATAAAAAAAAGAGAAATAAATTTATTCAAATTAAAGAATAAACTTTAATTTCTTCGTTTTTTGTATGAATAAGCTAAAACGGGGATAGCCATAAGTAAAGCCAAGTAAGTAAAACCAGGTGTAGCAGTAGAGGTTTTAGAGGCTAGACTTGAGACAACAGGAGCCATTAATTCTTGTGCTTTAGTAACGTTTCCACTTGGGAAGGCACAAGTGCTACCTTTAAGACAGGCATTGGGGAATCCCGGTGGAACCATTGAATAAAGGGCTTGATTTGTATTATTAAAGATTTGAGTAACAAATTGGCTTCTATTAACGGAATATTCCATAGCTTGTCTAACAGCCAACTGAGGAACGGCATCAACATTGATGATAAGATACCTGGTTCCCAAAGTCGGCATAGATGCAGAACCTATGGATGAATCAGCAGAAAGTGAATTGATCTGATCTGGTGTGAAAGTGTGGAAACCTACATTTAGAACACCACTCTTTATATCGTCAGCTAAAGTAGCAGATGAAGTAAGGAATTTTACATCCACCGCTGCATTCGCCGTCGGTTTCTCACCATAAGCAGTCGCGTTATATCCTGAATATGCTTGCAATTGTATGTTGTCTTGAGTCCAGCTGTTTGGTTGAACAGAGTATGGACCTAATCCTATTGGAACATAGCCAAATCCTTGTGCTGAAGTGGTAACGTTACCAGTATCATCTTCTTTCCAAATAAAAGCATTAGTATAGGTCAATTTTTGAAGTGTTGTTCCGTCTTTCTGAAGTAATTTAAATGAGAAAGAGGTAGCGTTTATTGGCGTATAAGATTGGTTATTGATGTTTTGCAATAAGAAAGCTGGTTGACCGTTTAATGTATAGCTCTCAGCTCTTTTTAATGACCAAATAACATCACTTACTTGTAATGGAGAACCATCTGTGAATGTCAGTCCTGGTTTTAAGTTAAAAGTATAGGTTAATCCATCAGGTGAGATAGAATAGCTTTTGGCGGCTCCTAGAACTGCAGCAGTACTGTTGACGGGTACTTCAAGTAAACCGTGGGACATTTGGACAAGCATGTTAGAACCCCAGTATTCATAAACATTTGCTGGGTCAAGATACGGTAGAGAGTCCGTTGTTCCGACACTAATAACATCAGAAGATTTACCAGTTGAAATAGTGTTAAATCGCAAGTATTCAGAAGGTTCTAATTGAACACCAGTAACATTCTTACCATAAGCGACAAATTGTTTGGTCATGGTAAATAAGGGGAGAACAGGAACATCTTTAGCCATGAGACCTTGAGCATTCTGCTCAGCTTGTGCTCTCACTGCAGGATCAGACGATTGAAGCATAGTGCTAATATAACCAGCCATTGTAGTGGAGGTATAGTTAGTACCCATTGAAAAGGCACCACTTCCAACGAATGGATCAATATAATCGGATTCATCTGGATAGTCCATGAACCAGTTAGAAGCCACTGGAATGTTTGCAGTGACTTTACACTCAACAACTTGGTCAAACTATGTAAATCAATTAGATCAAATGCCGGTATTCTTGTTGGGTTGGTTCATGGACTATCCAGATGAATCCGATTATATTGA